>NZ_CAMPFU010000004.1:300000-391931 GCF_946848805.1 Deinococcus sp. Marseille-Q6407 | reverse complement strand
CTGACCTGGACTGTGGAAAAGGTGCAGCGAAGCCTCCAGGCTTCGCCGTTGGTACAGCGTCTCTGGAATGTCCAGAATCCGCTGTGAGAGAATATGGGTGCGCTCCCCTGAAACCTGTTTGTACACATTTCCAGAATTTCAGCTCTGGGAGCGCTTTTTGTCTCCCTATACAGGTGCAAGTTCTGAGCACAACTTATGAGAACTGGTGGCCAAATCTGTAAAGGCCCTGATATGCAGAACAGGCCTCTTGGCCCGGCCAAGGAGACAGACTAAGGCATGATTTTCTCTGCTGGACCTGACTCCTCTTCTGATCTGGCCTTATGGGTTGGTATCGAGCCCACCGTCACCCGGGTGGGAGAGGAAGTCCTTGATCAACTGGTCCTGAGCGGATTTCATGAGCGTCTGAGCGATGTGGATCTGCTGGGAACATTAGGAGCTGAGCGGGTGCGCTTTCCACTTCTCTGGGAACGCACCGCGCCGCAGGGGCTGAAGGATGCGGACTGGCGCTGGGCCGACGCCCGGCTTGAACGGCTGGCCGAACAGGGCCCTGAACCCATTCTGGGCCTAGTCCACCACGGCGGTGGCCCACGGCACACCCACCTGTTGGATCCGGCCTTCACGACCGGGCTGGCCGAATATGCCCGTGCGGTGGCCGAGCGCTATCCACATGTCCGGGCCTATACTCCCGTCAATGAACCGCTGACCACGGCCCGTTTTTCCGGGCTGTATGGGCACTGGTATCCCCACGCCCACGATGACGGCAGTTTCTGGCGGGCGCTTATGCATCAGCTGCGCGCCACAGTACTGTCCATGCAGGCCATCCGTGAGGTGAACCCACAGGCGCAGCTGATCCAGACCGAAGATATGGGCCGCACCTTCAGCACTCCCGCACTGCGCGAGCAGGCCGACTTTGAAAACGAGCGGCGCTGGCTGAGCATAGATTTACTCATGGGCCGGGTTACGCCTGAGCATCCGCTCTGGGGCTATTTGCGAAGCTGCGGCGCTTCCGAAGCCGAGTTGGACTGGTTTTGCGAGCATCCCTGCCCGCCAGACATCCTGGGCCTGAACACTTACGTGACCAGCGAACGCTTCTTGGATGAGCACCTGGACCGCTATCCGGCCCATTTCCTGGGAGGCAATATCAACCGGTCTTATGCGGACGTGGAGAGCGTGCGCGTCCGCGGGGCGCAACCTGGGCTGGGAGCAGACCGGCTGCGTGAGGCTCATGCCCGCTACGGACTGCCGCTGGCTATTACCGAGGCACACCTGGACTGCACCCGCGAGGAGCAGTTGCGCTGGCTGCTGGAGAGCTGGCGGGGCGCGCAGCAGGTGCGGCGTGAAGGCGTGGATGTCCGCGCCGTGACCGCCTGGGCGGCTTTCGGGGCTTATGAATGGAACAGCCTGCTGACCCGCCGCGAAGGGCACTACGAGAACGGCTTATGGGACGTGCGCGCCCCCGAACCGCGCCCTACCGCTCTGGCAGGGTTGGCCCGCAAGCTGGCGGCGGGAAAGGCAGCAGCCCCCTCACATCCGGTGCTGGCCGGGCCTGGCTGGTGGCACCGCCGCGAGCGGCTGCTGTATCCACCGTTCGGAGATGTGGAGGCCGAGCCGGTGGCAGGGCCTCCCCTGCTCATCACCGGAGAGACCGGCACGCTGGGGCAGGCCTTTCGGCGTGCCTGCGAAGACCGTGGGCTGCCTTATGTCCTCTGTAACCGTCAGCAGCTTGATATCACTGACCAAGACTCGATTGAAGCGGCACTTAAGCGCTGGCAGCCCTGGGCGGTGATCAATGCAGCCGGTTATGTCCGGGTTGATGATGCCGAGAATGATCCGCGCTGTGAGCGTGAGAACCTCCTGGGCCCGAAGCTTCTCGCCGAGGCCTGCGCGGCGCATGGTCTCGGCCTGCTTACCTTTTCCTCGGACCTGGTGTTTGGCGGCGACAAGTCGGTGCCTTATCTGGAGAGTGACCAGCCAGCTCCACTGAATGCTTACGGTCGCAGCAAGCGCGACGCTGAGGCTGCGGTCCTGGCAGCATTGCCTGGGGCGTTGGTGGTGCGTACCAGCGCATTTTTTGGCCCCTGGGACCAGTACAATTTCGCAGAATTCGTGCGCCGCGAACTGAAAGCCGGGCGGCGCGTGACCGTGGCCAATGACCAGACCGTCTCACCGACCTATGTGCCGGACCTGACCCGGGTTACCCTGGATCTCTTGATAGACGGTGAGTCGGGTCTATGGCACCTCGCAAATGTGGGAGCCACAACCTGGGCTGGCTGGGCCCGGCAAGTGGCCAGCCTGGAAGGCCTGGATCCAGAGTTGATTGACGCTGTGCCCACCGCTCAACTCGACCTGCCGGCAGCGCGGCCCCACTACAGCGTCCTGGGCAGCGAACGGGCCTGGCTGATGCCTGACTTTGAAGATGCGCTGCAACGCTGGAGCATGGCTACGCGGGATAGGTAAAACACCGTCCATAGCTCCAGGCAGACCCTAGGCAGAGACCGGGCCGATCTTCAGAAGAACAATGAGTCAATCTGCTTTATAAGTCGTGATCTGGGAATATTCTTAGAGATGTGCTGAGGCGTCCAGGACAGTGTTTCTGGACGCTGAAGTTTCCCAAAACGTTTCCTTCGGAGCAGGACTAGAGCCCGAACTTTTCAAGTCCAGCAATCAAGCGCTCTACTTCGTCCATTGAATTGTAGTGAGCCATTGAAACTCGGACGACGCCTTCAGAGAGGTCCAGCCCTAAAGCCTCCAGTAAGCGGTAGGCATAGAAATGCCCGTAGCGTACCGCCACCTGCTGACTGTCAAGGAAGGCAGGAAGAACAGAAGAACTCAGAACTTGCACCTGAATAGGCGGACAAAAAGCGCTCCCAGAGCTGAAATTCTGGAGGTGTGAATCAACCGGTTTCAGGGGAGCGCGTCCGTATTTTCGCACAGCAGGTTCTGGATATTCCAGAGACGCTGTACCAACGGCGAAGCCTGGAGGCTTCGCTGCACCTTTTCCACAGTCCAGGTCAGAAGACCAAGTTCAGCCAGGCTGAGGGAGTCAGCCCCAGTGCACTCAGCCGTTTCTTCAACATCTACGACTGGGATTCAGACCGCTGCTGGGAAGAGATGCAGGACTTCCAGTGGCGCATCCTGCTGGATACAGCTCGTCACAAACGCAGACCTCGTCTGCGGCTCAGCGTGGATCTGACCACGGTGGAAAAGGTGGGGACTCAGCTGCCCTATGTCAGTGTCTACAACGGCAGGCACGGCATCCATCTGGTGGTCCTGTTCGCCGAGTATGGGGAACTGAAGTTCCCCATTTCTTACCGGGTCTACCAGGGCAAGCACACCAGCACCCCGGTCACACTGGCCCTCGACTTGCTGGAAGAGGTGCCAGACTTCGTGGGGAAACGCTTTCAGGTCTGCGTACTGGCGGACAGCGGATTCGAATCTGCTGTCTTTCTGGAAGGTGTGCAGCGTCTAGGTTTCGAGTTCGTGGTGGGTGTGCGGAGCAACCGACGCACGGATCATCCTGGGCGGGTGACAGTGGCGGATTGTCCGCACGGAGGGTATGTCAACCTCGCCAACTGGCCTCTGGAAACGCTGTCTCTGGGGAGAATAGACCGTGGGGACCGTGAATTCTTCGCGGTGTCATCCGAGCTGCTGGAGGGGAAGGACATCCTTGCTGAAGGAAAACGGCGCTGGGCGCTGGAATCCTTTTTTAAGGAGGGAAAGCATCAGTTTGGGTTGGCGCAGTTCGCGCTGCGAACTGCCAGGGGTCTGGACCGCTGGATTTTGATGGTCTTCCTGGCCTTCACCCTGACCATGCTGTACCGCTCTGAGGACATGACCCTGAAGGAAGCTGCACGCTTGGCTCTCTACGCCTTGTTCCCCGAAGTCAGGCTGAACCACCTGCTGAGCCAAATTCAAAAAGAGCAAGAATTCCTCCACCAGCACGGCTATTCGCTCAGCTATGCAAGGTGCAAGTTATGAGCTATACCCAGCAGCGCAAGCAGTTTGGCAAGCGCATCGGGGAATTCCAGCTGATTCAAAACCACCTGGTGCTGATGCTGGCCGATGTGACCGCTATGTTGGGCATGGTGACCCGCCTCTCGCACATGGCCGACGAGGGGGCCACATGATCGATGCCCACGCCTCGCTGGCCAAGGTCCACCCCGCCGCCCGCTGCCGCGAAGTGGTGGCCCGTGCCCGCGAGGTCTTTGGGGGGAACGGCATTCTGCTGGAACACGGGGTCGCCAAGCACTTTGCCGACACCGAGGCCATATACTCCTACGAGGGCACCAACGAAATCAATACCCTGGTGGTGGGCCGCGCCATCACTGGCCTGAGTGCTTTCGTCTGAGCCAAGCGCGAAATAAAAAAGAGCAGGTAAGGAGAGATCGTTTTCTCCTTGCCTGTTTTCTTTTGGGCTGCTGCCCGGCACGTGCCCGCCGGCTCAGTTGCCCCCGCCGGCCTCCTCGGCCAGGGCCCGGATGCCGCCAGTCACGAAAGTGTCCAGGGTGGCGGCCAGGGCGCCAGCGTCGAAAGGCTCCTCGGTCAGCTGGGCGTACGCCGAGCTGCTCAGCAGGTGAAGCAGGAGGAAAACCAGCCGCTGCGCCGCCGGCCCGCTGCGTTGCGCCCGGGGCAGTTCGGCCAGCTGCAGGCGGCTTTCCAGCGCCTGAAAAAAAGCCCGGCGTTTTTGCCGGAAGAGCGGCCCCCCACCGGAATTCAGCAGCATCAGCAGGTCGCGTTCTTCCAGCAGCACCATGAAAAGGTGGTCGAAAGCGGTGGCGGTGTCCTCGGCGCTGTGCAGGTAGGGGTGTAGCCGCCCCGGCAGGCCCTCCAGCCGCGCTTCCAGCAGGGCGTCCAGCATTTCCTCGGTGGAGGCAAAATAGGTGTAGATGGTGGGCCGCGAAATCCGCAGCTCCTCGGCCAGGTCTGCCATGCCCACGCTCTCGAAGCCACGCTGAATAAACAGTTCGGCGGCCGTCTCCAGAATCTGTGCGCGGCGGTCTTCGGCGCTCAGGCGCCGGGGCAGCCTGCGGGCGCGGTCGGGTCGGCGTGAGGGTACAGGCGGGCACATAAGAAGCAGTGTAACATCCACTTAACAAGATGTCACTTGACAAAGTGTCAATGCACTGCAATACTTCCAAATCATACGCCCCGCTCAGGGCTGGAGTGCGCTGATCGCGCCCCTGCCTGGGAGCAGGCGCAGTAAGCTTAGAAATACACCGGCCGGGCTCCCTTCCTCCCGCAAAGAGCGAAGGGCCTTTTTCCCCCCGGCGCCTCCCCCTGAAATTTCAGTCAACGCACCTGGTGCGCTTTAAGGAGACCGCAATGCCCCTGCAGGATTTCGCCAAAGATTTCCGCCGCTTGACCCCCTCGGAACGGTCAATGTGGCGCTGGCCCATGATGTGGCTGAGTGCCGCCGCCATTTTGGTGGTGCCGGCGCTGTATGCCAGCATCAACCTGGCCAGCGCCCTGGACCCTTACGGCAACCTCGAAGCTCTGCCGGTCGGGATCGTGAACCTGGACAAGGGAACGGTCCGCGACAACAAGATTGTCAACCTGGGCAGTGAGGTCATGAACGACTTCCGCAAAGACCCGCCCTTTGACCTGACCATCTACAACTCCGAGCAGGCTGCCCGCGACGCCGTCAAGCGCGGCGACATCTATTTCGCGCTAACCATCCCGGCCGACTTCAGCAGCAAGGCCGTGTCGGGCGACAGCTCGCAGCATGGCCTGCTGAAATTCTATGTGGCCGAAGGCGCCAACTATTTCGCCAGCCGCGTGGCCGATTCGTTCTCGGCGCGGCTGAGCAGCGAACTGAACAAATCGCTGAACGAAACCCGCTGGGACGTGGTGCAGGCGTCGTTGGAAGATGTCCAGAACGGCTTTAAGGACATCAAGGACGCCACTGGCAAGCTGGCCGGCGGGTCGCGTGAACTCCGCGACGGCGCTGAGCGTCTGGACAACGGGGCCGGCGACCTGAAAAACGGCCTGGCCACCGCTTCCGACGGCAGCCGGCGCCTGGCGAACGGCGCCGGGCAGGTCTCCGACGGGGTGCAGGCCCTGACCGGCGGCACCGCCCGGCTGAAGCAGGGTGTGGGCCAGCTGAACGACGCCATTCCTACCGCTAAAACCCTGCAGCCGCTGCGTGACGGTGCCTCGTCGCTCAGCCAGGGCAACGCCCAGCTGGCTTCGGGTCTGGGCCAGCTGACGAACGGTGCGGGGCAACTGGCGGCCGGCACTGGCCGGTTGAAGCAAGGTGCCGATCAGGTGGCGGCCGGGAACACCCAGCTGGCCCAGCAGTTGCCGCAGCTCCAGAGCGGTCTGGGTCAACTGACGAACGGTGCCGGGCAGCTGGCGGCCGGCAGCGGCCGTTTGAAACAGGGGGCGGATCAGGTGGCAGCTGGGAATACTCAGCTGGCCCAGCAATTGCCACAGCTCGAAAGCGGTTTGGGTCAGCTGACGAACGGCGCAGGGCAACTGGTGGCCGGCAGTGGCCAACTGAAACAGGGCGCCGATCAGGTAGCGGCCGGCAATACTCAGCTGGCCCAGCAATTGCCCCAGCTGCAAAGTGGTCTGGGTGACCTGTCGAACGGGGCCGATCAGCTGGCCGCCGGCACGGGCCGCCTGAAAGAAGGCGCCGACCAGCTGGCTGCGGGCAACGCTCAACTGGCCCAGCAGTTGCCACAGCTGCAAAGCGGCCTGGGTGACCTGGCCGACGGCGCCAGTCAGCTGGCCGCCGGCACGGGCCGCCTGAAAGAAGGCGCCGACCAGCTGGCTGCGGGCAACGCTCAACTGGCCCAGCAGTTGCCACAGCTGCAAAGCGGCCTGGGTGACCTGGCCGACGGCGCCAGTCAGCTGGCGACCGGCAGCGGCCGTCTGAAGCAGGGCGCGGATCAGGTGGCGGCCGGGAACACCCAGCTGGCCCAGCAATTGCCGCAGCTGGCCGGCGGTGTGGATCAGGTGACTGGCGGCGTGGACCGCCTCAACACTGGCGCCGCTGAACTGGCGACGGGCCTGACCAAACTGAATGAAGGGGTACGCAACCAGCCGTTGCTGCCCGGACAGCTGAAGTCGGGTGTGGCGCAGCTGAACCAGGGGTCGCAGGAACTGCACAGTGGCACCAACGATCTGCTGCAGGCCCTGCCCCGCCTCCAGCAGGGCGCTGGGGCCGCCGTGACGGGTGCGACCCGCCTGGCCGAAGGCGCCAGCCAGCTTTCGACCGGCGCGGGCGACCTGAACGCCGGCGCGACCCGCCTGGCCGAAGGTGCCCGGACTGCCCAGCAGGGTGCCGGGGCCGCCGTGGCCGGCGCGACCCGTCTGGCCGAAGGTGCCAGCCAGCTCTCCACAGGGGTCAATGATCTGAATGCCGGGGCCGGCCGCCTGGCCGAAGGCGCCCGGACTGCCCAGCAGGGTGCCGGGGCCGCCGTGGCCGGCGCGACCCGCCTGGCTGAAGGCGCCAGCCAGCTTTCGACTGGCGCGGGCGACCTGAACGCTGGCGCGACTCGCCTGGCACAGGGCGCCCGGACCGTGCAGCAGGGTGCCGGGGCCGCCGTGGCCGGCGCGACCCGTCTGGCCGAAGGTGCCAGCCAGCTTTCCACGGGCGCAGGTGAACTGAATGCCGGTGCAGGTCGGCTGAACGAAGGATTGCAGTCCGCTCAGAAGGGCGCCGGCTCAGCGGTAGCGGGGGCGACCCGCCTGGCGGAAGGTGCAAGCCAGCTCTCCAGCGGCGCAGGCGAACTGAACACTGGCGCGGTCCGTCTGGCCGAAGGTGCCCAGACGGCGCAGCAAGGCGCAGGCCGTGCGGTGGCCGGTGCTCAGCAGCTGGCTGGTGGGGCCACTCAACTCTCCAGCGGCGCGAACGATGTCAATACCGGCGCGGCCACCCTGGCAGCCCGCACCAACGAGGCTGCCAGTGGTGCGGCCCGGCTGGCGAACGGTGCCGGGCAGCTGCAAGGCGGCGTCAACAACCTGGCCGACGGCGTGCTGCGCATCGGCGAAGGGGTGGGCACCATCAACAGCCAGCTGCCGGCCCAGGCTGATCTAGATAAGCTGAGCGGCGGCGCTTCCGAACTGGCCAGCCGCAGCGGTGACCTGAGCGAGGGCCTGGGTAAGCTGGACAGCGGCGCCGGTGACCTCAAGGGCGGCACTTCCGACCTGCTGAGTGGCGCAGGCCGGCTGAACAACGGCCTGCACGAACTGCACGACAAGGTGCCTTCCGAATTCGAGGAACTGGGCGGCGACCCGGCCGGCCTCAGCCGCAGCGTGCTGTCCGACACCGAAAAATTTGCGGCAGTGGACAACAACGGCACCGGCTTTGCGCCCTACTTCATGTCACTCAGCCTCTGGGTGGGTGCGGTGCTGACCACCTTCGTCTTTCCGTTCCAGCAGCTGCCCTACAGCGGCCGCACCACCAGTCAGGCCGCCCGCGTGGCCCGCAAGTTCGCCGTGCCGGCCCTGCTGGTGGTGTTGCAGGCCGTAATCACGGTGTTTGGGGTTCAGGCGCTGGGCGTGCATTATCTGCACACCGGCCAGGTGCTGGCGGCGTCGGTGCTGGCCAGCCTGACCTTCTTCACCCTGATTCTGGCGCTGATTCTGATGTTTGGCTCGGTGGGCCGCTTTATCGCGCTGGTGCTGCTGATCCTGCAGCTGGCCTCGTCCGGCGGCAGTTACCCGGTCGAACTCTCGCCCACTGTCTTCCAGAACATTCATAACTGGGTGCCGGTCACCCAGGCTGTGGGGGCCCTGCGGCACGCCATCGCCGGCGCTTACCAGGGGCAGTATCTCAAGTTCATGCTGTATCTGGCGGCAATGCTGGTGGTCAGTATCCTGCTGGCCCTGTTTGCCCGCCGCCGCTGGGAACTGGTGGACGACATCGACTTCCGGCCGCTGATCGTTTCGCCGCTGTCGACCGGTCACGTGCATGAGGACGATATCGGGCGCCGGGTGCGCCAGATTCGCACCGCCCGAGCCGAGCGCGAAACCATCAGGAATGCTCAGGAAGCCCGGGAGGCGCGGGAAGCTCAGGAACTCGAAGACATCCAAAAAGAGCAGGAAAGCCGACCTAGAGACGGCCAAGGAGAGTAAACAGCGCCCGTTGGACCAGGGCCGCCGACCGCGGTCCCTGGCCGCGCGGCGGACCGCTGGCCACCAGCAAGGCGGCAACCCCTCCGCTGGCCGGGCAAAAGGCCAGTCCCGCTCTGGCCCGCCGGGCCACCCCGTCATGCCACCACACGCCCCCGGACACCAGCCAGCCGGCCGAAATCGGTGGCACCGGGTGGCAGTGCTGCCGGCGGGGGATACCCGGTCGCCTGCAACCCCAGCGGCCCGGTCACCTCACGGCGCAGCAGTTCGGGAAAAGGCGCGCCCCCGGCCTGGGCCAGCGCCAATGCCAGCACCCCGGCGCCCAGGTTGGAATACACGAAGCGGCCCGGCCGCCCGGCGGCTGCCCAGCGCCGCGCCGAGGCCAGCACTGCTGCGCTGCTTAGACCATAAGGCGCGTAAGGGTCCAGCAGAGCAGTCAAGCCGGTGCGCAGGGGATGCGGAGGCAGCCCGGCCGTATGGGTGGCCAGGGCATATGGGGTAATGGACGGCGGAAACCCTCTGAAGTCACCTCCCAGCTGGGCCAGCGGAGCCAGTGGATCAAGTCGGCCCTGCGCGGCCAGCCGGCCCAGCAGCGCGGCCGTGAACGGTTTTCGCGCGGCGCGGCGGGGTCTAGATTGCCCACACTGCCGGTAAATTGCTGTCCGCCTTGCTGCACCCCCAGCACCAGGCCACGCCACGCCAGGGGCCGGAGAGACCGCTCCAGCGTCTCAGGCGATGTTCCGGTCAGATCGGCTGCTTGCCGGGCCAGCTGTTGCAGGGGAGAAGGGCGCCACATGCTGCTCAGTCTAGGCGGGTGTGCGCTGACCGTGTCCGCCAGCCCATTACCCCAGTGTTATCCTTGTGTGCTGGTTTTTTGCCGCTGTCAGCAGTGTTGGAAACTCCCACCAGAAGAAACAGCAGAAGGAGACTTTAGAGAAAAAATGAGCGCATTGATGGCACTTTCAGGCACCCTCTTTAACATGCTGGCGGTGCTTCTGGGCGCGGTGGCAGGCTTGCTGTTCGGCCAGCGGCTGCCCGAGCAGGTGCAGCGCACCCTCCTCCAGGCGCTTTCGCTGGTCACGCTGTTTCTGGGCATGGACATGGCCTGGTCCCTGCGTGATATCGCGTTTGGGCCGGTGCCGGGCATGGTGGTGGGTCTGGTCGCCATGACGCTGGGTGCGGTAAGCGGCGAGCTGCTGGGCATCGAGAACGCACTGGGCCGCATCGGTGACCGGGTGCAGCGCCGGCTGCGGGGCGGGGGCCGCTTTACCGAGGGCTTTGTGGCCGCTACCCTGCTGTTTTGCGTGGGCCCCATGACCATCATCGGCGGGCTGCAAAATGGCCTGACCGGTGACCCCACCACCTACCTGCTCAAATCCGGGCTGGATATCGTGGCGGCTACCGCGCTGGCCGGTGTGTACGGCAGCGGTGTGCTGGCCAGCGCCCTCAGCGTGCTGGTGGTGCAGGGCGGCATTGCCCTGGGGGCCTTCGCTCTGGCCAGCAGCGCTCTGAGTACCCTGGACCCGGCCTCTTTGCGCGGCAATCCGGTCATGCTGGCCCTGTCCGGCACCGGCGGGCTGATGCTGCTGGGCATCGGCTGGAATCTGATGCTGAGCGCTTTGGAGTCCGGGGGCAGCCGGGTGCGGGTGGGCAGTTTCCTGCCGGCGCTGCTGCTGGGCTCGCTGCTGGCCTGGGGCCTGGGCCGAATCTGGTCTTGAGGCTTATGGCCGTGTCCTGGACCCGGGCCGCTCAGTCGGTGCCGCTCATCCCGGCAGCGGCCAGTTCCTGCGTGGCCGCAGGTGGTAGCCCGATCTTCCAGTGCTGGTGGACATATTCCGCCAGGGCATAGCCCAGCTTGAGTTGCCCGGCGCCCGACAGGTGGACGCCATCGGCCGACAGGTCGGCGCCGAACGGCTCGGGGCTGGTTTCGTCCTGCGCGGGGTGGATGTCCAGCCGGTCCATCAGCGGCTGCACGTCCAGCACGTCGTCACCGAACTCGGTGGCCAGGCGGCGAATAGACGCGTTATAGGCGGCCACCGTTTCCTGAATCTGGGCACTCTCGGCCGGGGTAAGCGCGGCGGGTGACCCACAGTCCAGTGGCTGATTCAGCAGAAAAGCACTCAGCGGCAGCCGGTTCTCGCTGCCCTGGCAACTGGGGCCGGCCACGCCTTTCTCGAACAGCACCCGGCCGGGGCTTATCAGGGGCAGCCGGGTCACGTCCGGCACCGTCAGCAGCAGGGTGCGGGCGCCGGCGGGCCTCAGGGCTTCCAGAACCCGGCGGTACTGCCGCTCGAAGTCGGCCGGCGGCGTAACCTCGGCCGGGTCGCCGCTGGTGACGCCGATCATGGCGTCGTTCGAGCCGATCCAGAGCGTCAGGTAATCGGGCCTGGATTTCAGTGCCGCTTCGACCTGGGTCTGCCGTGGGCCCAGAATCAGGCCATACATTCGCCGGGTCAGTTCGTCACTGCTTTCGCCGCCCCGTTTGAGGTACAGGTCCTGCACCCGGGCGCCCGGCACCGCAAAATTGGAACCGCGCAGGTCGCCGGCAACCCGCACACACGATGCTGAGCGCAGCCCCCCACCCAGCGGCAGCGGGCAGCCCTGCTGGGTGGCTGGAATCCCGAACGGAATATCGGTCAGCCGCGCGAGCACGGCTGGGTAGGCGGCGTACTGGCCCGGTGCCGTCAGCCCGGCCGCCTGCATGCCCGCGGTGAGCGAGTCTCCCAGGGCCACATAAGCCATCCGCGGCGCCGGCCGGCTGGCCCGGGGCTGCACCGGCACGGCCGGGAGCTGCGCCGCCAAAATCCGGGCGCCCGGATCGGCCGCCAGCGCCGGGTCGAAGCCGCCGGACGGCTGAGGAGCAAGCGCTGGAGCTGCCCCAGGCCCACGGTCTGCCGGCGTGGCCGGGGTCTCTGCTCCGGTCGCTGTGGCAGATGCTGTCGCTGCAGCCGGCTGGCTGGTCTCCGGCTCGCTGTGGCTGTTCTGGGCCACGCAGGCTGCCGGCAATGTTCCGGCCAGCAGCAGAGCTCCCAGCAGAGGCAGACGGGTAAGCAAAAGACGGGGCATGGCCGCAGCATAAGCGTCTGAGCCGGCAAAAAAATGGCCCGGGCATGAGAACTGCCGCGGACCAGAATGGAGTTTGACGCCTGCTTACTTCTGCCGGGCTCTGGCCAGCGCCCAGAGGCCCACCCCGGCGCAGGCCGCCGCCAGGGGCCGCAGACCACGGGTTCCGCCGGTGATCAGCCCCAGGGCCAGGGCGCCGGCGCTCAGCAGGCGGCTGGACTTGACTCGCTCGTGAGAAATCTCGGCGGTGTCTAGGTCGTTGCGGGCTTCCACGTTCTCGATCCGGACAAAAGCCGGCGCCGTGGCCAGAGCCGCTGCTGCAGCCAGCCGGCTGGGGCCGCTGTCCCGCTCGCTGGCTTCCAGCCAGGCCGGCAGCAAGGCCGCCGCCAGCGCCGCCACGCCGCCCCAGGGATCGGCCGGGCCCAGGTCGTCCTCGCGGGGATGGCCCAGCAGCAGCGAAGCGCCCGGCACCAGCGCCGCCGCTTTCTGCCCGGTCAGGCCCGCGCACAGGGCGCCGGCGGCCAGCAGCGCCTGTTCGGGGCGGGTGGGCGCCACACCCACGGTGGCGCTCAGCACCCGCAGGCTGCTCAGAACCACGAATGCGGCGGCCAGTTCTTCCAGGGCGCTCAGGTCATCGGCCGGTTCATCGGCCAGGAGGCCCAGCAGCAGTTCGGTCGCCTGCGCCAGCGTGGCGCTGCCGGCATGGTCGGGGTCCAGCTCACGGGCGGTGGCCCAGGCGGCAAAGGAGCCCAGGCCGGTGCGCAGGCTGCCCGCCCACGACTGTCCCCGCAGCCGGCCTAGCAGCACCCCGGCCGCGATGCCTCCAGCGGCCAGCCGGTTGGAGGGAAAGGACGGATCCAGGGTCCGGGACAGAGAGAGGGCCGGACGGCCGTTTGCAGCAGTGTTCATGTCTCTAGACTCTAACGCCGCCGCCGGCCGGTGAGCGCCCGCGCTAAGGTGCCCTTCAGACCCGGATGAGAGCCGGCCCCGGGCGGCGCAGCGGGGAATTTGCGTCCGTGTGTTTAAATGGAACGGTTTTGCCGCCTGGTCCGGCCTGCTCCCGCTGTGCAGCGTGAATTTTTACCTGGTGATCACGGGCCGGCCCCATTCCTGAGTCGTTTCCGTTCCTTCTGTTTTCTTGCCCTGGACAACACCGCGCCGGGGCAAGTGCCCGAGAGGCTTTTTCTGTCATGACACAACCCGTTTCTTCCCAGCCGGCCGCCGAGCAGGTGCCGGCGGCCGCGCCCCCGCCGCGTCTGGGCCTGCCGGCCCTGACCGCTCTGGTGGTGGGCTCCATGATCGGCGGCGGCATCTTCGCGCTGCCCAAGAATGTGGCTGCCCAGGCCGCCCCGGGCCCGATGCTGATCGGCTGGGCCATTACCGCCGTGGGCATGCTGGCGCTGGCACTGGTCTTTCAGATGCTGGCCAACCGCCGCCCCGAGCTGAACACCGGCGTGTACGCCTATGCCAAGGCCGGCTTTGGCAATTTCCTGGGCTTTTCTTCCGCCTGGGGCTACTGGATTTCGGCTTTTATCGGCACCGTCAGTTATTTCGTGCTGATAGGCAGCACCCTGGGGCAGTTCATTCCCGCGTTCGGGGAGGGCAATACGCCGCTGTCCATCGCCTGCGCCTCGGCGCTGCTCTGGGCGGTGCATCTGCTGGTGTCACGCGGCATCCGGCAGGCGGCCAGCCTCAACCTGCTGACCACGGTTGCCAAGGTGGTGCCGCTGATTCTGTTCGTGATCCTGGGTGCGCTGGCGTTCCGCTTCCCGGTCTTTACCGCCGACTTCTGGGGCCACGCCAGCCCGGCGCTGGGCAGCCCGCTGGAGCAGGTCAAGCAGATGATGATGGTCACCGTCTGGGTTTTTATCGGCATCGAGGGAGCCAGCACCTACTCCTCGCGGGCCGCCCGGCGCAGCGACATTGGCAAAGGAACTGTGCTGGGTTTTGCCCTGACCCTGGCACTCTTGGTCAGCGTCAATGTCATCAGTATGGGCATCATGAGCCAGCCACAGTTGGCTGGGCTGCAGAACCCCGGCATGGCCTACGTGCTGGAAGCGGCCGTGGGCCCCTGGGGGGCCTGGCTGATTCGCGGCGGCCTGCTGATTTCCCTGCTGGGGGCCATGCTGGCCTGGACACTGCTCTGCACCGAGATTCTGTACGCCGCCGCCCGTGACCGGGAGATGCCGCGCTTTCTGACCCGTGAAAATGCCCGTGGCGTGCCATCCAGCGCCCTGCTGGCGACCAACCTGATGGTGCAGCTGTTCTTGCTGCTGGTTCTGTTCAACGATTCCACCTACGAAACCATGCTGTACCTTGCCAGCGCCACTATCTTGCTGCCATATCTGTTCTCGGCGCTGTACGGTCTGCAGGTGGCTGCCAAGGGAGCCGGCTATCGCAGCGGCGCAGAGCGGAACCGCGACCTGCTGATCACCGCCGTGGCCTCGATTTACGCGGTCTGGTTGCTGTACGCCGCCGGCCCGCAGTACCTGCTGCTCAGTTCGCTGCTGTACGCTCCCGGCGCCCTGCTGTATATCAAGGCCCGCCGTGAGCAGCACCTGCCGGTCTTCAAGCCCTGGGAACTGCTGGTACTGGCGCTGCTGGTGCTGGCCGCCCTCTACGCCGCTTATGGGCTGAAGCAGGGTTTCCTGACCCTCTGACCGCCTGTGGCTGGCACCCCACATCAAAAAGCAGGAGGCCCCGCCCGGAGCCTCCTGCTTTTCTTGCTTGCTCTGGACTGCGGCTCAGGGCGAACTCCAGTACTTGCCCCGGCGTACCCGGCGCTTGCCCGGCTTGCTTTCCCGCTGTGCCAGGCAGGCCCCGACCAGAATCAGGGCGCCGCCCAGCAGCTGCCCGGCCGAGAGCCGCTCGCCCAGCAGCAGCAGCGCGAAGGTGATGGCCCACAGGGGATCGGTGGTGGTCAGCATGGACGCCCGGGTGGCCCCAATGCGGGCCACGGCGCCGTACAGCGTGGGCATGGCGATCAGCGAGGGAATCAGCGCCAGCCCGATCACCGGCAGCCACTGTGACCAGCCGAGCGGCACGCCCAGGTCGCCCTGCACGCCGCCCACCGCAGCGGCCACCACAGCGGTGACCAGACTGACCACGGCGGTCACGGTCAGCGGCTTGATGCCCCGGTTCAGGCGGTGGCTGGCGAAAAAGTAACCGCCGTACAGCAGCCCCGCCAGTCCGCCCATCATCAGGCCGGCAGCGTTGGCGTCGGCCGGGCCGGGAATCCCGACCACCACTGCCAGCCCCAGCAGCGTCACCGTCAGGGCCGCCACCTGCCAGCGCGAAGGCCGGACGTGGGCCAGCAGCCCCAGCAGAATCACCACCGCAGGCGAGCAGTACACCAGCAGCGCGGAGGTGCTGGCAGTGATGTGTTCCAGCGCCGTGAAATAGGCCAGGGTGGACCCCACATGCAGCAGCCCGATAAAGAGGAGCGGCAGCACCTGCTTGCGGCTGATCCGGGCATAACCCAGGCTGATCAGCAGCAGGGCCAGCAGCCCGAAACGCCAGCTCAGCATGGTGGAGGTGCTCAGGCCCGCCGCTGCGCCCAGCTTGGCCCAGGTGCCGACGGTGCCCGAGGCCATGGCTGAAAAGAGCGCCAGGCCCACGCCCACCCATTCGGCGGGCAGGCTCTGGAGGCGCGGAGGCAGGGAAGAGCGCTGAAGCATGCCTGACAATTTACAGAGTGTCAGTAAAGCCTGTCTTGAACGAAAGGTCCGCTGCTCCTGCGGCTTTTGGCATACTGCGGGCTGTGCCTGCTGCCGCGTTCCGCTCCTTTCATCTGCCCAGCCCACAGCTCTTGACCGCTCTGCTCACACCGGCCCTCGGCTCGCCGCTAGAAGCCCTGATGGACACCCAGCCGGACCTGGCTTTTTATGTCAAGGACACGGCTGGCCGCTACGTGATGGTCAACGAGGTGCTGCGGCACCGCAGCGGCTGTGCCATGAAAAGTGACCTGCTGGGCCGCACCGCCGCCGAGGCCTTTACCGGCGAGGTGGGCGAGCGCACCCAGCGGCAGGACGAACAGACCCTGCAACTGGGCCAGGAACTGCACGATGTGCTGGAGTTCTACCTGACCGCTCAGGGCTCACCGATCTGGTGCCTGACCGACAAGATTCCCCTGATGGGCCCTGATGGGGCGGTGGTGGGGCTGGTGGGCCTGTCGCGCGACCTGCCGCAGGCCAGTCGCCATCCCGAATTTCCCCGGGTGGCCTCGGCGCTGGCTTATATCCACGCCCACTTTGCCGAGGACCTGTTGCTGCGCGACGTGGCCGCGCACGTGGGCCTCTCGACCGATTCGCTGGAGCGGCTGTTCCGGCGGGTCACCCGCCTGACGCCCAAGCAGTTGCTGCTGCGGGTCCGCTTCGACCACGCGGTGCGGCTGCTGCGCCGCCCGGATATGACGGTGTCGCAGGTGGCGCACGCCTGCGGCTACAGCGACCACTCGGCCTTTACCCGCAAGTTTCGCCGCATGGCCGGCATCAGCCCGCAGGCTTACCGCCGGCGGCTGCGTGAGCTGGGGCTGCTGTGAGGCCCTGAGCCTCCGGCTGCTTTACCAGTCGGCCAGGTCGTCCTTGAGGTCGTCGGCGGCCAGCCGGGCGTAGCCCCGGCGGGTGGTGTCCACCGATTCGTGGCCCAGGTGCGCGGCCACCCGCCCAAAATCCTTGACCTGTTGCAGCAGCCGGGTGCCGGCATACTTACGTCCCGGGTGAAAGCCCCGGAACTCTACCCCGGCCGCCTGAAAGGCCCGTTCCAGGTGATAGCGCGCCGTCATCACCGAGCCGTAGCGAAAGACCCGCTCGGGCGGCGTGGTGCGCTTGCCGTCGGTATGTTCGGGGCCGCCGGGCCCATAGCTGAGGCGGTAGGCGCGGGCGGCCTGGGCCAGACTCTGGCTCATGGCGACCATCCGGGCCTTGCGCCCCTTGCCCGACCGCACATGAATGCGCCGCGCCGCCTCGTCAATGTCGTCCCATTCCAGGCTCAGCGCCTCGCTGATGCGCAGGCCCGCGTGCGCCGTCACGAACAGCAGAAACTGGCTGTGGGTGTCGGCCTGTTCCAGCACGTCGGCCAGCTCGTCTTCGGTATAGGGCGGGCGCTTGATGATGCCTGGAGTGCGGTCCTTGGGGACCCGCACGTCGCGGAACGGGTCTACCTCGGTGGCTCCCGACCAGCGCAGCGCCCGGTACAGGCAGCCGGCCGCCGCCACTTTCAGCTGCACGCCGGCCGGCTTGCGCCCCTGCGACAGCATCCAGTTCACATAGCCCTGCGCCGTGTGCCGCCCCGGTTTTAGCAGGCTGACTGCGTTGTCGCGGGCGTATTCCACGAACTGCCGGGTGCCCAGCTGGTAGGCCTCGACCGTGCGCGGGCTGGTCAGCACGCCGCTGCTGCCGCCATGGGCCAGATAGGCGGTGGTCAGGCTGACCAGCTCGGTGACGTCCTTGTCGCCGGCGGCCCGCGCGGCGCGGCGCTTCAGCTCATCGTCGTGCAGGTTGGTCCATTCCCGCGTGCTGGACAGCAAATCTCCCTGGTAGTGCTCAAGAGTGCGGGCCGATGTCATGGCAAGCATGATAGCTTAGGACGTTCCCGGAACCCCTCAGATCAGAGTGCAGGACGCTATATCTTGTACCACTCCCCCATAGGGGTGCTATTTCTTGTACTGCGGGCCTTGATTCGGCCCGGCGCCCCGGCTAGAATTTGGGCCATAAGAACCACAAGCCCATCCGGCCTGTCGGCTCTCGTTCCTTTGCCCTATCTGGGGCCAAGGAGTTGACCTCATGACCTGTTCCTGTAGCCGCTGAGCGTGTTTCTGACCGCTGCAGGGCTTCTGACATGGGTTCAAAAGGAGTCCTACTCGTGCAACTCATCTACGACACCCTGACCGGCAACACCCGCCGGTTCACCCTCAAGGTTGCGGACTGCACCGGCCTGGAAGCTGTGGCGCTGGCCGAAGCCGACCCGCGTGGGCCGTATCTGCTGCTCACCTATACCTTTGGCAGCGGCGTGCTACCGGACAGCACGGCGGCGTTTTTGCGGCGGCACAGTCCCTGGCTGCGCGGAGTGGTCAGCAGCGGCTCGTTTCACTGGGGCGAGAACTTTGGCCGGGCCGGTGACGTGATTGCCGGGCAGTACGGGGTGCCGTTCGTGGCGCGGGTCAACAAATCGGGCAGCGCCGCCGACGTGCAGGCCGTGGCTGCCTGGCTGAGCCGGCAGGAGGCCGACGCGGCCGACTAAGGCGGGGGAGAGGAGAGAGCATCTTCGCCGCTGCCCTGCTTGGCCCCGCCCCATCACAGGCGGAACGACTCTTCCGTCACCTTTTTTGCACTCTATGCCGCTCAGAGGAGGCACAGACACCATGGAACGCTGGATTGAACTCAACAACAAGGTGCTCTCGGGCACCGAAATCAACACCACCTACGACACCGACGCCCTGCAGGTCTACTTTCAGGAGAAGGTCAACCCCAACACCGTCTTTTTCCACGACCTGAAGGAAAAAATCCGTTACATGGTCGAGAACGGCTTTTGGGACCCGGCCCTGTTCGAGCGCTACAGCTACGACGAGGTGCAGCAGGTGTTCAACTGCGCCTACGGCTACAAGTTCCGCTTCCGGTCGTTCATGGGCGCCTACAAGTTTTATTCCGAGTATGCCACCATGACCCCTGACCGCTCACGCTGGCTGGAGCGTTATGAAGACCGCATGAGCATCACCGCGCTGGCCCGCAGCAGCACCGTCGAAGAAGCGCTGGAGCTGGTGCATCATCTGGTGAACCAGACCTTCACGCCGGCCACCCCTACCCTGATGAACTCCGGCAAGGCCAATACCGGCCGACTGGTCAGCTGCTTTTTGCTGCAGGACTGCACCGACAACCTCAACTCCATCACCAAGACGCTCAGCTTCGTGGCCGAGCTGAGCAAGGGTGGCGGCGGCATCGGGGTGGAGGTCAGCAACCTGCGGGCACGCGGCGAGTCGCTGCGCGGTATCCAGAACGTGACCAAGGGCGTGATGGGTGTGGCCAAGATGCTGGACAACATGCTGCGTTACGCCGATCAGGCCGGGCAGCGCCCCGGCGCCGGGGCCATCTATCTCAGCGTGATGCACGCCGATTTCATGGACGTGCTCAGCTCCAAGAAAATCGCCTCCGACGAGGATTCGCGCCTCAAGACCCTCAGCGTCGGCGCCACCATCCCCGACATCTTCATGCAGAAGGTGCGTTCCGGCGAAGACATCTACCAGTTCTACCCGCACTCGGTCGAGCAGGAAACCGGCCGCGAGTTCACCTCGATTGACTGGAGCAGCGAGTATCAGGCGCTGGCCGACAACCCCCGCATCCGCAAAAAGCGCATCAGCGCTCGTCGCGTACTGGAAGACATCGCCATCACCCAGGGCGAGAGCGGCTACCCTTACCTGCTGTTTGAAGGCAACGCCAACCGCGCTAACCCGATTCCCAACGTGGGCACCATCAAGATGAGCAACCTCTGCTCGGAAATCCTGCAGCCCACCCTGCCCAGCTATTTTCACTCCTACGGCGAGGAACACAAGGACCAGGTTGGCCTGGACGTGAGCTGCAACCTGTCCAGCCTGGTAATTGAACAGACCATGCAGAGCGGTGACCTGGGCCGGGTGGTGGGCGCCGCTGTCCGGATGCTGGATGATGTGGCCCGTTCCACCTCCGTGACCGAGGTGCCGGCCGTGAAGCGGGCCAACGACGAGATGCGCTCTATCGGCCTGGGCGCCATGGGGCTGCATTCCTTTCTGGCCAAGAACGAGCTGATTTACGGCTCCGAGGAAGCGCTGGAATTCGTGGACGTGTTCTTCGCGGCTGTGCATTACCACGCCCGCCGGGCCAGCATGGAAATTGCCCGCGACACCGGCTTCGTCTTCGGTGGCTTCGAGGGCAGCCGCTACGCTGACGGCTCCTACTTCGAGCAGTATCTGGCCAAGGACTTTGCCCCCAAGACTGCCGAGGTGGCGGCGCTGTTTGAAGGCCACACCCTGCCCACCCGCGAGGACTGGGCGCAGCTGGTCAGCGACATCCAGCGATACGGCCTGGCCCACTCCTTCGTGATGGCGGTCGCCCCCACCGGTTCCATCTCGTACGTGTCGCACGCTTCGGCCAGCATCATGCCGATCACCGAGAAAGTCGAAACGCGCACCTCCAACAAGGCCCGTACCATCTACCCGATGCCGCACCTGAACGTGGACACCGAGTGGTACTACGAAGAAGCCTACGACATGGACATGAAACGTGTGCTGGACACGGTCGCCACTGCCCAGCGCCATGTGGACCAGGGCATCAGCTGCACCCTGTTCGTGCCCGGTTCCTCCAGCACCCGCGACCTGCAGCGCTATTACATCCAGGCTTACCTGGGCGGCGTCAAGACCCTGTACTACACCCGGATGCGCAAGACCACCATTGAGG
Source organism: Deinococcus sp. Marseille-Q6407 (assembly GCF_946848805.1). NCBI lineage: Bacteria > Thermotogati > Deinococcota > Deinococci > Deinococcales > Deinococcaceae > Deinococcus > Deinococcus sp. Marseille-Q6407. The sequence continues at coordinate 371,364 of NZ_CAMPFU010000004.1, read as the reverse complement.
AGTGCCTGACCTGCGCCGTCTGAGCCAGGACCAGCTCTTTAGCCGCTGCACCTTCCTCTGAACCTCTCTTTTTCCTGTGCCCAAGGAGTCCCCTCATGCACCCCCACCCTGATCCTTTCTCCGCCACCAACTGGTCCGAGCCGGAAGACAGTTTTTCCACCACCTTTTACGAGAAGTACACCTCGCAGCTGTGGTTCCCGGAAGAAATCCCACTCAGTAACGACGCCATCGTCTGGAAGTCGCTCAGTGAGGCCGAGCGCTGGACCTATATCCACGCTTCGGCGGGCCTGAACGCGCTCGACACTCTGCAGGGCGAAGTCGGTATGCCGGCGCTGCGGCACCTGGTCCAGGGCCATGTGCGCAAGGCCACGCTGCAGTTTCAGGGGATGATGGAAGACATTCACGCCAAGTCCTACTCGCTGATGAACAAGACCTTCCTGACCACCTCCGAGGAACGCGAGGTCTTCGAGTGGGTCCGCACCCAGCCGCAGCTGCAGCATAAGATCTCGGTCATCATGGGCATCTACGGCGACCCGGACGTCTCGAACCTGGGCCTGTGGAAAAAGATGGTGGTGTCGTGCATGCTCGAAACGGCGCTGTTTTATTCTGGTTTCTTTTATCCGCTCTATCTGGCGGGGCGGGGCCGGATGGTGTCGGCCGGCGAGATTTTCAACCTGATCATCATGGATGAGGCGGTCCACGGCGTGTATGTGGCGTTGCTGGCGCAGGAAAAGTTCGCCGAGATGAACGAGGCCGAGCAGGCTTACGCCCTGGCCTGGTATGAGGACACGCTGATGAGCCTGTACCGCAACGAGCTGGCTTACACCGAGTATCTCTATGCCGACGTAGGACTGGTAGACGAAGTCAAAAAGTTTATCCGCTACAACTTTAACGTGCTGGCCGACAATCTGGGTCTGGAGCGCACTTTCGACGACGAGGAAATCAATCCGGTCGTGCAAAACGGCATCAAGGCCAAAGGCACCACCCACGACTTTTTCAGTGCCAAGGGCAACTCCTACGCCAAGATCAGTGTGGAAGCCCTGACCGAAGATGACTTCGACGAACTCTGGCCGGCCGAACGTAAAACGGCGTCTCGCCAGGCCCCGCACCGCCCTACCCCTGCCGTTTCCGCCCCCCTGGAGGCCCTTGCTCATGACTGAAACCGCCACCGCTACCCGCTTTATTTTGCTGACTCAGGACCACTGCCCCAACTGCGAACGCCTGCGCCTGATGCTGGATAAACCTCTAAAAGGCCAGTTCAACGACCAGATTGATGTCGTTCACCGAGAGCAGAACACTGCCGAGTTTGAGGCGCTGACCACTGAATACGGCGTACAGAGCACCCCGGCGCTGATTGACCGCGAGCGCGGCGCCATCCTGCGCAACACCGGTGGCCTGGGCGAAGTCAAGAACTTTCTGTCGTCCTGAACTGAACGCGAATATTGAAGAAGAGGCCTATAGGCCTCTTCTTCCAGCAGTTTTTTAATATGCGAATAAAAAACAAAAGGTTTCTTCCCTACCATTTCCTCAACCCCACCTTAAAACCTCCCCACACCCAACCTGTTACTCTGCCCCGGATGTCGCGCTTACTTTCAGCCCTCATCCTCACCCTTATTCCCTGGAATACCGCATGAGCGGCGGCCTGGCTGCCCTGCTGGACGACGTGGCAGCCATTGCCAAGGTCGCTGCTGCCTTGGTGGACGATATCGGCGCCGCCGCAGGCCGAGCCAGCGCCAAAACGGTCGGCGTGGTGGTGGACGACGCTGCCGTGACCCCGCGTTATGTGACCGGCTTCTCGCCGGCCCGTGAGCTGCCGATCATCTGGAAGATCGCCAAGGGCTCGCTGCGCAACAAACTGATCATCATTCTGCCGGTAGTGCTGCTGCTCAGCCAGCTGCTGCCCACCGCCATCACCTACATCCTGATGCTGGGCGGGCTCTATCTGTGCTTCGAGGGTGCCGAGAAAGTGTACGACTCAGAACTTGCACCTGTATAGGGAGACAAAAAGCGCTCCCAGAGCTGAAATTCTGGAAGTGTGAATCAACCGGTTTCAGGGGAGCGCGTCCGTATTTTCGCACAGCAGGTTCTGGATATTCCAGAGACGCTGTACCAACGGCGAAGCCTGGAGGCTTCGCTGCACCTTTTCCACAGTCCAGGTCAGAAGACCAAGTTCAGCCAGGCAGAGGGAGTCAGTCCCAGTGCACTGAGTCGCTTCTTCAACGTCTATGACTGGGATTCAGACCGCTGCTGGGAAGAGATGCAGGACTTCCAGTGGCGCATCCTGCTGGATACAGCTCGTCACAAACGTAGACCTCGAATGCGGCTCAGCGTGGATCTGACCACGGTGGAAAAGGTGGGAACTCAGCTGCCCTATGTCAGTGTCTACAACGGCAGGCACGGCATCCATCTGGTGGTCCTGTTCGCCGAATATGGGGAACTGAAGTTCCCCATTTCTTACCGGGTCTACCAGGGCAAGTACACCAGCACCCCGGTCACACTGGCCCTCGACTTGCTGGAAGAGGTGCCAGACTTCGTGGGGAAGCGCTTTCAGGTCTGCGTACTGGCGGACAGTGGATTCGAATCCGCTGTCTTTCTGGACGGTGTGCAGCGCCTTGGTTTCGAGTTCGTGGTGGGTGTGAGGAGCAACCGGCGCACGGACCATCCTGGGCGGGTGACGGTGGCGGACTGTCCGCATGGGGGGTACGTCAACCTCGCCAACTGGCCTCTGGAAACGCTGTCTCTGGGGAGGATGGACCGTGGGGACCGCGAATTCTTCGCGGTGTCGTCTGAGCTGTTAGAGGGGGATGACATCCTGGCTGAAGGAAAACGGCGCTGGGCGCTGGAGTCGTTTTTCAAAGAAGGGAAGCATCAGTTTGGGTTGGCGCAGTTCGCGCTGCGAACTGCCAGGGGTCTGGACCGCTGGATTCTGATGGTCTTCCTGGCCTTCACCCTGACCATGCTGCATCGCTCAGAAGGGATGACCTTGAAAGAGGCGGCACGCCTGGCCCTCTACACCCTGTTCCCCGTAGTCAGGCTCAACCATCTTCTGAGTCAGCTCCAAAAAGAGCGAGAATTTCTTCTCCAGCACGGCTATTCGCTCAGCTATGCAAGGTGCAACTTATGAGTACGCGGCTTTCGGCGGCGGACACGCACATGCTGAGGAGGACGGGGGAGAGGCGGCGGCCCTCTCCAGCGAGGAACACGAGCGGCAGATGGTGGCCGGCGCCATCCGCACCGACCTGATTCTCTCGGCTGAGATCATGGCCATTGCGCTGGCTGAGGTGGCGGATCAGCCGCTGTTCTCGCGGGCGCTGATCCTGATTGCCGTCGCGCTGCTGATCACGGCGCTGGTGTACGGCGTGGTGGGCCTGATTGTCAAGATGGACGATATCGGGCTGAAGCTCTCGCAAAGTTCCCAGGGCGCTACCGCTGCCTTTGGGCGCGGCCTGGTGCGGGCCATGCCGCACGTACTGACGGCACTGTCGGTGATCGGCACGGCCGCCATGCTATGGGTGGGCGGTCACATCATCGTAGATGGGCTGGCCCGGCTGGGGTTCCCGGAACTGGAGCATCTACTCCACAGCCTGGAAATGCAGGCCGGTCAGGCGGTGCCGGCGGCGCACGCTTTGATGGAATGGCTGGCCGGCACTGTCGGCTCAGGGCTGCTGAGTATACCCTTCACCTGTGGCCGCGGCGCCGGGGCGCGGGCACACCCGCCTAAGTCGGCCGCGCTTCTACGCCCCCAAAACCGGCTAGACTCGGCCTTGTGAACATCACTTTACCGGCAACCCTGCTGGCCCTCTCGCTCGTAGGACCAGCGGCCCTGGCTGCACCTGGCCCCGCGCCTGCCCAGAGCCACCCGCCTGTTTCTGCTGCTGCAACTTCCCCGCTAGAAAGGCTCAGCGCGGCGGCCCTGCTGACCCGAGCGCAGGCCGCCAGCGGCCTTCCTGCTGAGGGGCTACGCGTCCTGCACGAGCGCACTCAGACCAGCGGATTAAGGGGCAGCAGCCCGACCAGCTCCCTACAGCTCAGCGAAGCCTGGCTGGACCTCTCCGGCCAGCGGCTGCGCCTGACCAACTGGCGCGGAGACACCCTGGATTCAGTGCAGGTGCTGACGCCAGGCCGGGCCCAGCTCTACACCCCACAGGGCGGCGTGGTGCCGGTGCCGCGCCAGCGGGCCGCCGAACTGCGCCAGACCAACCTGCATGCCGGTCTGGCAGGTCTGAGCTCGGCTGCGCAGCCGGGGGTGCGCCTGCAAGTGGCCGGCATGCAGACCTGGCTGGACACTGAAACGCTGACCCTGCGGGGGCTGGCACTTGAAGCGACCTGGCCGGACAGCTCGGCGCAGCGTTTCCTGCTGGACCCGCAGACCGGCCGCCTGCTGGCCGACCGGCCCGGCAAAAAGAAAGGTGACGCTAACTGTAAGGACTGTGACGAGGGCCTGATCATCTATTACGGCGAGGTGAGTGCTGGCCGCCGGGGAAATGAGACCGCCAAAGCGCCCGCTCCTGCCGCTCAGACTCCACGTACCGGCAGTGTTCGCACGCTGCTATGGTCTGACGGCGATGTGCTGGCCCGCCAGCAGGTTGTGCTTGAACTGAACCCGGCCCTTCCGGCTGCTACTTTCGAGGTGCCGCGGTGAGGCGGCGCGAGTGGCAGACATTGGCCCTCAGCCTGGCCTTGCTGGCTCCGGTGCCGGCTCTGGCGGCTGCGGAGCCGGCCTCTACAGCCCAGAGCAACGAGCAGAACAGTGACCGAGTGACGGCCCAGGATCTGTTCGACGAGGTCATTTACGAGCTGGCACTGAACTACAACGGAACCTCACCCCTGCGGGCGCAGGACCTGCGTGAACGGTTCCTGCCACGCGCCGAGGCCCTCTGCGCCGGCCGGAGCGTGTGTGATTCCAAGCTGGCCTATCCCCTGATCGGGCAAGTGCTGCGCGAACTGCACGATGAGCACACCAATTTCTTTAGCCCGCAGGAATGGAACAGCATCAATCTCGCCTCGGCGGGTGAGGTGGACCAGGCGTCGTTCGGCGTGGTGGTTCGCACCGTTCTCGGCCAGGGCGTGCTGGTCACCGAAGTCATCCCTGGCTCTCCGGCTGCTCTGGCCGGCCTGCAACCCGGCGACCTGCTCACCCGGCTGGACCGCCTGCCGCTGCGGGGCCTGTGGGGCGAAGACAAACTGGCTGCCGCCGGGCGCTCAGGCCGGGAAGTCAAGTTGACCTATACCCGTGCCGGGCGACCTGGGCAAGCCGAGCTGGCCGGGCGACCTTTCGTCACACCGCCGGTCAGCCTGGACCTGCTGGATGATCACACCGCGCTGATTCGCCTGCGCAACTTCGACAGAGACGGAGTGGCGCAGGACCTGCACAATGCGCTGCGCCGCGCCCAGCAGCAGGGGGCCACCCGTGCCGTGCTTGACCTGCGCGGCAACCCTGGCGGCTACGTGACCGAAACGCTACTCAGCACCGGTGCCCTGACCGACCCGGCGCCCCTGCGCAAAGTGGAACGCAGCTCGTCGCAGACCCTGTCTTATCAGCAAGGACGCTACCTGGTAGACGGCCAGCCCCAGCGCGGCCAGCGGGTGTTCAAACCCCAGCGTTTTAGCGGCCCGCTGGCGGTGCTGATTGACGGTGACTCGGCCAGCGGCGCTGAATTCATGGCCCGCGACCTGCTGACCCGGCCACAAACGGTGGTGCTGGGCCGGCCCACCGCCGGGCTGGCCGATACCTCGACCATCGTGCTGGACCTGGCCGACGGCTCGGGGCTGCAGGTCACCACGGCCAAGATGCAGTCGGTCCTTGGGCAGCCACTGGGTGCCCGAGTTCAGCCACAGGTGCCCCTGCAACGCGATGACCGCGCTTTTATCCGCACCGGGCAGGACCCGGAACTGCAGGCGGCCCTCCGGGCACTGAACCGACTGGGACTTTAGCGTTCAAAGACCAGATTTAAAAAGCCGCCCCAGCCTGCTCTGGCCGGGGCGGCTTTAAGAGCTGGCAGCTCTTGCTTCAGTTCTGGGCGGTTTCCTGCAGCGCTGCCTGATTAACCTTCCCAGCCACCTGGGTCAGCTTTTCGTCAGTCTGGCCTTCTTCCTGCAAGGTGGCGTCCAGCAGGGCCGCTGCCTGGTCTTCGCCCAGCAGGCGTGCCAGCGAGACGGCGGTGCCGTAAGCGGCAATCTCATAATGTTCCACTCGCTGCGCCGAGGCGATCAGGGCCGCGTCGCGCACTGGGCCAGCCTTGTTTTCGCCGGCTTCCTCGGCGCCCTGCTGCACCAGGCCCTGCATGGCCTTGCTGACTTTTCCGGCGGTGGGTTCGTTCAGAGCCGCAAAAATCTGCTCCAGCCTCTGCACATGCTCGCGGGTCTGGGCCAGATGATCTTCAAAGCCCTGTTTCAGCTGGGCGTCGCGGGCATTCACTGCCATATTGGGCAGCGCGGCAAGCAGCTGGGTTTCGGCGGAGTAGAGGTCACGCAGCTGGGAGAGATACAGGTCACGCAGGGAAAAATTACGCATGGGTATGGGTCCTTTCTGGAAGAGGGAAGAGAAAGCGGAAAGTTTGCCCCTCCAGTATCCGCGCTGCGACGGACGGGCGCCCCAGACCTGGCTTTAAACGGTCTTAAAGTCCGGTTTTCACGTTCACTGGGGGGTGGCTCCCTGACTGCTTATGACAGAGCCCCAAACTTGAGCAAACCTACAAGACCGGCCGGACCAGTGCCGCCGCTGACGCATACTGCCGGGAGTGATGACTGTTTCTCCTCCTGCTTCCTCTTCTCCAGACGGCGGCTTCGTGCAGGTGCGCGGCGCTCGCCAGCACAACCTCAAGGACATCTCGGTAGAGGTGCCGCGCGACGCCCTGGTGGTGTTTACCGGCGTCTCGGGTTCGGGCAAGTCCTCGCTGGCGTTCGGCACCCTCTACGCCGAGGCGCAGCGCCGCTACCTCGAATCGGTTTCGCCCTACGCCCGGCGGCTGTTCAATCAGGCAGGGGTGCCCGATGTGGACGCCATTGACGGCCTGCCGCCCGCTGTGGCGCTGCAGCAGGCGCGCGGCACGCCCACCGCCCGCTCCTCGGTGGGCAGCGTGACCACCCTCTCCAACCTGTTGCGGATGCTGTATTCCCGCGCCGGCGACTACCCGCCCGGCCAGGGCATCGTGTACGCCGAGGGTTTTTCGCCCAATACCCCCGAAGGCGCCTGCCCCGAGTGTCACGGATTGGGCCGCGTCTATACCGTCACCGAGGACTCGATGGTCCCCGACCCTGGCCTCACCATCCGCGAGCGGGCGGTGGCCGCGTGGCCGCAGGCCTGGGGCGGGCAAAACCAGCGCGACATTCTGGTCACACTGGGCATCGACGTGGACGTGCCCTGGCGTGAGCTGCCGCAGGAGACACGCGACTGGATTCTCTTTACCGACGAGCAGCCGGTGGTGCCGGTCTATCCGGGCCTGACCCCCGCCGAAACCGGGCGCGCGCTGAAAAAGAAGATGGAACCCAGCTACATGGGCACCTTCTCCAGCGCCCGGCGCCACGTCATGCACACCTTCGCCAACACCGAGAGCGCCTCTATGAAAAAGCGGGTGCAGGGCTACATGATTTCGGAGGAGTGCCCGCTGTGCCACGGCAAACGGCTGCGTCAGGAGGCGCTGAACGTGACCTTCGCCGGGCTGGACATCACCGAGTTGTCGCGGCTGCCGCTGGCGCGGGTGTCCGAATTGCTGCGCCCCTACGCCGAGGAGCGCGAACCGGGCCACGCCGAGCGCGTCAAGAACCGGCCCGAGCAGGCCATTGCCTTGCAACGCATGACGGCGGACCTGGTCAGGCGAATGGACGTGCTGCTGCACCTGGGCCTGGGTTACCTGGGACTGGACCGCTCCACGCCCACCCTCTCGCCCGGCGAGCTGCAACGCCTGCGCCTCGCCACCCAGCTGTATTCCAACCTCTTCGGCGTGGTGTACGTGCTCGACGAACCCTCTGCCGGGCTGCACCCCGCCGACACCGAGGCGCTGCTCTCGGCGCTGGAAGACCTCAAGCGGGGCGGCAACTCGCTGTTCGTGGTGGAACACGACCTGGACGTGATTCGCCGCGCCGACTGGCTGGTGGACGTAGGGCCGGAAGCCGGCGAGAAGGGCGGGGAGATTCTCTACAGCGGCCCGCCCGAGGGGCTAAGAGACGTGACCGCGTCCCAGACGGGCCAATATCTCTTCGCTGACCGCCACGCCGAGCCGCATCAACCGCGCGAGCCGGCCGGCTGGCTGGAACTGAACGGCGTGACCCGCAACAACCTGAACGACCTGGACTTGCGTTTTCCGCTGGGCGTCATGACCTCGGTGACGGGCGTGTCGGGCTCGGGCAAGTCCACCCTGGTCAGTCAGGCGCTGGTGGACGCGCTGGCGGCGCACTTCGGACAGCCGGTAAACCCCGACCCAGAGGACGAGGAAGACCCCGCCGACTATGGCAGCGGCAGCGCGCGGCTGGGCGGCGACCTGGGGCAAATCACCCGGCTGGTGCGGGTAGACCAGAAACCGATTGGCCGCACCCCGCGCAGCAACATGGCGACCTACACCGGCCTCTTCGACCACGTGCGCAAGCTGTTCGCCGCTACTCCGCTGGCGAGGGAGCGCGGCTACAACGCGGGCCGCTTCTCCTTCAACGTGAAAGGCGGGCGCTGCGAACACTGCCAGGGCGAGGGCTGGGTGATGGTGGAACTGCTGTTCCTGCCCAGCGTGTACGCGCCCTGTCCGGTGTGCCACGGCACGCGCTACAACGCCGAAACGCTGGAAGTGGAGTACCGGGGCAAAAATATCGCCGACGTGCTGGCCCTGACGGTGGACGAGGCGCACCACTTTTTTGCCGACGAGGGCGCCATTTTCCGGGCGCTGGACACCCTGCGCGAGGTCGGTCTGGGCTACCTGCGATTGGGGCAGCCGGCCACCGAACTCTCGGGCGGCGAGGCGCAGCGCATTAAGCTGGCGACCGAGTTGCAGCGCAGCGGACGCGGCGGCACGGTGTACGTGCTCGACGAACCCACCACCGGCCTGCACCCCGCCGACGTGGAGCGCTTGCAGCGGCAACTGGGCAAGCTGGTGGACGCCGGCAACACCGTGATTGCGGTGGAGCACAAGATGCAGGTGGTGGCCGCCTCCGACTGGGTACTCGACATCGGCCCCGGCGCGGGCGAGGAAGGCGGGCGGGTGGTGGCCCAGGGCACGCCCGCCGAGGTGGCCCAGGCAGCGGGAAGTGTGACGGCGCCCTATCTGGCGCAGGCACTCCAACCTTAGCCGTTTAGCTGAGCAGTGGCCCGGGCGTACGGCGCACCGCGTCGCTGCTCAGGCCGCAGGCGGCTTCCAGGGCCGTTACGGTCCGGCTCAGCTCACTGAACAGTTGCAGCAGGCGGGGGCGGTCGCTCAGCCGGGGTGCGGTTTCCTGAAAAGCGTCGGCCAGAGCCCGGTAATACTGCAGGGTGCCCAGTTCTCCCTGCTGCAAGCGCTCGAAGTAGCCGGGGCGCTGCTCGGGCGCCAGGGCCAGCACATCCACCAGCATGGTGCGGGCGTTATGCAGTTTGTCGGTGGCGCTCACCAGTAATGAGGACGCCGGCAGGTCGTTCAGCCGCCGCAAATAAGCCTGTTTGCGTTCGGCCCAGGGCGCCTTGCTTCCTCCAGCTTTGGGCGAAGCGTCGGTGGCATCGTCCACCAGCACGGTGACCCGCAGGCCGAAGCGGTCCAGCAGTTCGGCGCGCAGGCGCTCGGCGTCGCGGCCGGTATGCGCTGGGCCGTCTTCCAGGGCGTCGTGCAGCAGCGCCGCAATGGCTTCGTCTTCGCTGGCACCGAATTCCAGCGCCAGCGCCGCCGTGCCCAGCAGGTGAGAGATATAGGGCAGCGTGGGGGTTTCCTCGGGCCCGACCTTGCGGTACTGGCCGTGGTGCCACGCGGTGGCCAGCAGTAACGCCTGGCTGAAGCGGTCCGTAAGCGGAAAGCTGGAACGGGAAGTCATATGCAGCCAGCTTACCCGAGTCGGCCCGGCTCTTTCCCGGAAATACCTGGGAACAGGGGCAGGTAGTAGAAACTGGGCACCTTCGCCATTTTCGCTGCTTTTTTCGTGCGTGTCACACGGCATAAAAAACAGCTTCCTCACAGAATGGACGAGAAGGGGCCTCGGAGATGTTTTGAGGGGAAGAGGTCGGGAAGAAAATTCCCCCTCCCTTACCTAAGAACGGTTATGTAAGGGAAAGGGAGTAAAGAGGCCTTGCAAATATTCAGGTACTTGGCTTTTAGTACCCTCAAGCTTTGGCGTACAGGAAGACGCTTATTTAAGAAGCAGCCAAGGACTGGCTTGCCCGGCTCAGACTGGTGATGCCTAAGCTGGAACCAAGGAGGAAATATCCCATGACCAATACCACCGACCGTGACCGGATTACCAAGCATATGCCGGTGCTGTGCGCCGAGGGCAAGCAGCACGGTGTGGTCGACCATCTGGACGGCGACTACATCAAGCTAATCAAGGACGACGCCGGCCAGCATCACTGGTTGCCGCTGAGCGCCGTGGACCACGTGGATGAGCATGTTCACCTGAACCTCAACCACGAGCAGGTCAGCCAGCAGTGGCTCAGTGAAGACCCGCATCCCAAGCACCGCGAATAAGCCCGCTCTGCTCAGAGGCCACAGCACCTGCTGCCGGCCTCTTTTTGCTTTTCGGGGCCCCTGGCTTCTCTCAGGCCCACAGTCATAGCTCATTGCTCTTTTTTCTGAATTATTCTCCTGGAGGATCAGATAACCGACCATTCCGCCTCATCAGCGGCAGCCCGGAACGCTGCGCCGCTGGGCACCCTGCCCGTCAAACTGACTGTCAACGGCCAGGAACACCAGCTTGACCTCGACCCCCGCGCCTCGGTGCTGGACACTTTACGCGACCGCCTGAACGTCATGTCGGTCAAAAAGGGCTGTGACCACGGACAGTGCGGCGCCTGTACAGTGTTGATTGACGGCGAAAGGGTGCTGTCGTGCCTGTCGTTGAGCGCCTCCTGTGACGGTTCGGAAGTCGTGACCGCCGAGGGTCTGGGCACTGTGGACAACCTGCACCCGATGCAGCAGTCCTTCCTGGATCAGGACGGGTTTCAGTGTGGGTACTGCACGCCGGGGCAAATCTGCTCGGCAGTGGGGATGCTGGACGAACTGGCCCAGGGCATGCCCAGCCACGTGACCCCGGATGTGCGTGAGGCTCCGCAGTTCACCAACGCGGAAATCCGCGAGCGCATGAGTGGCAACCTCTGCCGCTGTGGCGCTTACGTGAATATCGTCTCGGCCATCCGCGAAGCCGGTCAGTCGGCGCGGATGGAGCGGCTGACCCCGCTGGAAGTCGGTGAAGCGGCTGGGGTGAAGCGGTAAAGCCCTTTGATTTCCAGCGTGCTGAAAACGTGCCGGACGCTGTGGAGAAACTGGCTCCGGGCGGCGCTTACCTGGCCGGCGGCACCAATCTGGTCGACCACCTGCGGATGGGCATCCGCGAGGTTGATCAGTTGGTAGATATCACCCGGCTGGACCTGGCTGATATCAGCGAACTGCCGGACGGCAGCCTGCGGGTCGGGGCACTCGTCAAGAACAGCCGGATGGCCGCTCACCCCCTGATCCGCCAGCGCTACCCCATGCTGGCCGAGGCCATTCTGGCCGGCGCCTCGCCGCAGATTCGCAACATGGCGACCACCGGCGGCAACTTGCTGCAGCGCACCCGCTGCGTGTATTTCTACGACCAGACCACGCCGTGCAACAAGCGCGAGCCCGGCACTGGCTGCGCCGCTATTGCCGGGTTCGGCAAGTACAACGCCCTGTTCGGCGCTTCCGAGTACTGCGTGACGGTTCACCCCTCAGACATGTGTGTGCCGCTGGCCGCGCTGGACGCCGTGGTGGTGGCCGAAGGCCCCGAGGGTGAACGCCGGATTCCCTTTGCCGAGTTTCACCGCCTGCCGGGCGATTACTCCGCACCTCGACACCAACCTGCGCCCCGGTGAATTGATCGTTGCCGTGGAGATTCCGCCGCTGCCGGTCGCCGCACACTCCACCTACCGCAAGGCCCGCGAGCGGGCGTCCTACGCTTTTGCGTTGGTCTCGGTCGCGGCGGCGCTGCAGCTGGAAGGCGGCAACGTGAAAGAAGTCCGGCTGGCTTTTGGGGGCGTGTCGCACAAGCCCTGGCGTGCCGCCAAAGCTGAAGCGGCGCTGCTGGGCCAGCCCGCCACCCGCGAGAATTTCCGCGCCGCCATCGAAGCGGAGCTGGAAGATGCCCAGACCGGCCCGGAAAACGCCTTCAAAGTGCCGATGCTGCGCAACACGGTCGTGTCGGTTCTGGAGGAACTGGTAGAAAACCGCGCAGCGCAGCGCCGCGCCGAACTGGGAGGAGAAGCATGACCGCCGAAAAACGCCTGAAAAATATCGGACACGACCGCGTCCGGATTGACGGCCAGCTGAAAGTGACCGGCACGGCCCCTTACGCTTTCGAGCAGCCGGCCAAGAACCCGGCCTACCTCTTTCCAATCACGTCCACCATCGCCAAGGGCCAGATCAAATCCATCGACTTATCGGCGGCCCGCGCCGTACCGGGCGTGCTGACCATCCTGACCCACGAAAACGCACTCCGGCTGCTGGCCAAGACCGATACCGAGCTGTATATCCTCCAGAGCCCGGAAGTGCACTACTGGGGCGAATATATCGGCGCCGTGGTGGCCGAGTCGCAGGAGATTGCCCGCCACGCCGCCTCGCTGGTCAAAGTGGAATATGAGCCGGTGGACGAGGGGGGCGATACCCTGTTCCGCTCGGACCACCCCGATCAGTACATGCCGCTGCGGATCAACACTGGCGCGCCCTCGGATACCAGTCAGGGCGACGTGGACCAGGGCATGCTGCAGGCTCCGGTCACGGTGGACGAGATTTACAGCACCCCCTACGAACACCACAACCCCATGGAGATGCACTCGGTGATTGCCGAGTGGGACAAAGAAAAGCTGGACGGCCTGCTGAGCATACTGGGCGAACGCCCTCACCTGAAGATTCATGACGCCTCGCAGGGAGTGTCGTTCTCATAAGTTGCACCTTGCATAGCTGAGCGAATAGCCGTGCTGGAGAAGAAATTCTCGTTCTTTTTGGAGCTGACTCAGAAGATGGTTGAGCCTGACTACGGGGAACAGGGTGTAGAGGGCCAGGCGTGCCGCCTCTTTCAAGGTCATCCCTTCTGAGCGATGCAGCATGGTCAGGGTGAAGGCTAGAAAGACCATCAGAATCCAGCGGTCCAGACCCCTGGCAGTTCGCAGCGCGAACTGCGCCAACCCAAACTGATGCTTCCCTTCCTTAAAGAAGGATTCCACCCCCCAGCGATGCGCACCCTCAGCAACGATCTCGTCCCCCTCCAGCAGTTCAGACGACACCGCGAAGAATTCACGGTCCCCACGGTCCATCCTCCCCAGAGACAGCGTTTCCAGAGACCAGTTGGCGAGGTTGACGTACCCCCCATGCGGACAGTCCGCCACCGTCACCTGTCCAGGATGATCCGTGCGTCGGTTGCTCCGCACACCCACCACGAACTCAAAACCCAGGCGCTGCACACCGTCCAGAAAGACAGCGGATTCGAATCCACTGTCTGCCAGTACGCAGACCTGAAAGCGCTTCCCGACGAAGTCTGGCACCTCTTCCAGTAGGTCGAGCGCCAGAGTGACGGGAGTGCTGGTGTACTTGCCCTGGTAGATCCGGTAAGAAATGGGGAACTTCAGTTCCCCATACTCGGCGAACAGGACCACCAGATGAATGCCGTGCCTACCGTTGTAGACACTGACGTAGGGCAGTTGAGTCCCCACCTTTTCCACCGTGGTCAGGTCCACACTGAGCCGCAACCGAGGTCTGCGTTTGTGACGAGCCGCGTCCAGCAACATGCGCCATTGGGTGTCCTGCATCTCTTCCCAGCAGCGGTCTGAATCCCAGTCGTAGATGTTGAAGAAACGGCTGAGTGCACTGGGGCTGACTCCCTCTGCCTGGCTGAACTTGGTCTTCTGACCTGGACTGTGGAAGAGGTGCAGCGAAGCCTCCAGGCTTCGCCGTTGGTACAGCGTCTCTGGAATGTCCAGAATCCGCTGTGAGAGAATATGGGTGCGCTCCCCTGAAGCCTGTTTGTACACACTTCCAGAATTTCAGCTCTGGGAGCGCTTTTTGTCCGCCTATTCAGGTGCAAGTTCTGAGTATCATCCTTTAACACCTTTAGGATGACTTGCTCGTCACGTTCCCGGTCAAGTGCCCGGTAAACGCGAACGTGGTAATTCTGCTTGAGGAGTTCTTCCGTAACGTATCTATCTGTATCAAATGAAGGCAAAAGGTCCCCTTTAGTAGTACTGCTTGATATAAGCGTAAGCCTTGTCGAACAGCTCTGCATCCTCGTGGAGCTTGTACTTCAGCAGCGCCTTCCTAAGGGCCTTGCGCATGTCGCGGTCACCTGCGACTGTCGCCTGCCAGCCTTCAAAGCGGGCGGCCCGTACTAACGCATCGATGTCATCCACGATTCGTCCCACGATTTCAGGCGTGTTCTCGCCCCGGTGCTCCTCGAAGAGCGCGGTCAGCGCTGCCTTGCCATCAGGGATGACCTCGACTTCCTCTTCCTGCTCTACTTCCAGCACTTCGCGGGCCAGTTCCAGCAGTTCCTTGAGCCAGGCCAGGCCACCCGTGATGCCCTGCGCGTAGCGTTCGTTCAGGCGTTCCAGACGTTCGCCGAGCTTCTCAAACTTCGCCTGATTGCTCTTCTTCCGCAGGATGCGCTCTATCGCCAGGGTGATCTGCTGGCCCTTCTTCTTCTGGTCATCCGGGTTGAGGATAGCGAGAATGTCCCCGTCCAGCACCAGCGTTTCGAGATCATCGGGGATATGGTCAACTGAGACATGCTGGTGAATCAAGTCCAGCGTCTTCGCGCCGAGGGTATGCCAAAGCAACACGCCGATGCCGCTGGGCGGTTGCAGGCTCTCGTACACGCTGGACAGCCAGCGGTAGTCACTGGCGTAGGGGTTCAGCACGTCTGAAGGCGACAGAATCTCCCAGAGGCGGTGAACCACGCTGTAGTCTGCTGCGAAGTTGTCACGTTCCTCGGCGGTGGGCAGTTTCTCCTGGGCGGCAAGCAGCCCCTCGAAGCCATCCTGAGTGCGGTCGACACCGTCGAAGTAGCCCAGCGCGGTCGCCATAGCATCAGGGAACTGCTTGCCGAGTTCCTCCATGTTCTGGATGACATCTTCGATGCTGGCTGGGTCAAAGTCCAGTGCTTTGGCAACATCGTCAAAGACGCCGAGGTAATCCACCACCACGCCGTTCTGCTTCCCCGGGTACAGGCGGTTGGTACGGCAGATGGCCTGAAGCAGCGTGTGGTCGCGCAGGGGCTTGTCTAGGTACATCACTTGGTTGATAGGGGCGTCGAAGCCCGTCAGTAGTTTGCTGGTCACGATGAGCAGCTTCAGCGGGTCTTTCTTATCCCGGAAGCGGTCAAGCAGTTTTTCCAGCTTTGACGGGTCTTTGTCCAGTTCCGTCCAGCGCTCGAACTGTTCCCCCGTGACAGTCAGGCCCATCCCCTGCCACTTTTCCAGGTCGTCAGGCTGGGTAATCATTACCACTTCACTGGCCTCTGGGCCGAGTCGCTCGTCGAGCAGCAGCTTCATGCGGACGCAGGCCTCGCGGTCATACATCACCACCTGCCCTTTGAAACCAGAAGGCTCCACCTTCTTGCGGAAGTGGTCGACGATGTCGTCGGCGATGGCCTGTAACCTCTTGGGAGCTTTGAACAGGTGCTCCATGCGGCCCGCCCGCTTGACCAGTTCCTGTGTGTCCGTATCGGAAAGGCGTTCTTCAGCGGCAAGAGCTTCCATGCTGGCATCAATCGCAGTGCGGTCAACTTTCAAGTTCGCCGGGCGCGGCTCGAAGTTCACTGGCAGGGTCGCTCCGTCGCGAATGGACTGCTGATACGAGTAGTGGTTCAGGAAGCCGCCCTCGTCCTCATCGGTGCCGAACCAGGCGAAGGTGTTGCGGTCTTTACGGGCAATCGGGGTTCCGGTCAGGCCGAACAGGAAAGCATTCGGCAGCGCCGCACGCATCTTGCGCCCCAGGTCACCCTCCTGCGTGCGGTGGGCCTCGTCCACCATGACGATGATGTTGCTGCGGTCATTCAGCATCCCATCCGCCTCGCCAAACTTGTGGATGGTGGTGATGATGGTCTGGCGGGTGTCCTCACGCAGCAGCTTTTCCAGTTCCTTGCGGGAATCCGCATTGACGATGTTCGGCACCTGCGCTCCGTCGAAGGTCGCGCCGATTTGCGTGTTCAGGTCAGTGCGGTCCACCACGATGATGACCGTCGGGTTCTTCAGTTCCGGCGTGGTCTTGAGCTTCTGGGCGGCAAAGGCCATCAGCAGCGACTTGCCTGAACCCTGAAAATGCCAGATGAGACCCCGTTTCAGGCGGCCCTGCACCACGCGCTCCACGATTTGTTCTACCGTCTCCACCTGCGGATAACGGGCAATCACCTTGACCTTCTGCCCGCCCTTCAGCACCGGGAAGATGGTGTAGTCCTGCAACATTTCCAGCAGCGTGGCCGGGTTCAGCAGACCTTCGGTGGCCTTCTGTACTTCTAGCAGGGGGCTGGGCGTACGGTCAGTCGTCTCGCGCCAGGGTGCCCAGTCATGGTGGCGGCCACCGATGGCGGAGTAACGGAAGGTCTTGCCCTCGGAGGCGAAGCACAGCACGTTCGGCACAAACATGCCCGGGCAGGTCTTCCAGTAGTCCTCCATGAAATCCTTCGCGCCGTCGGCCCAGGTCACCGCCTTGCGGGTCGCCGTCTTGATTTCGCCCACCGCCAGCGGCAGCCCGTTGACCAGCAGCACATGGTCAAACCGCTTCTCCGCCGCCGCGCGGTAGGTGTACTGCTGCGTCACCACCAGACTGTTGTTACCCACATCCTCAAAATCAATCAGACGCACTGGCACATGCGCGTGGTTCTCGCCAAACGGCATGGACTTCTCGCCGCGCAGCCACGCCGTAAATTCTTCGTTCGCCCCGACCAGGTTGCGCCCGCCGCCCTGAATGATGGCCTGCAACTTGTACACCACCTCATCGGCCAGCGCCGGGTTCGCCGCGATTTCGGGGTTCAGCCGCACCAGCGCCTCGGTCACCCAGGGCCACACACACACGTCCGTTTCCTTGCGGGGCAGTTCGGTGGCCTTTACGAACGTCCAGCGGGCATGGGGGGCGCTGAGGTGGGTCAGGGTGTGGGTAATCATGGCTTCGGGGGTATTGCCTTCGTTGAAGGTCATGCAGGCACCTCGGCAGCCGCCTCAGCCGTGGCCGAGGGTGTGAGAGCAGTGTTGAGGATGGAGAAGCGGAGTTGACGTAGATTACTTTGAGCCGCATTGTGTTCTTTGAGGAGCGAGGCGGCACAGTCCAAGCGTTGCACAGATTCTGACTGTTTTTCTGCACTTGGCAAGTTGACCTTCAAACGCCTTATGCTTTGTAAATTGATTCCCGCTTTTATGCCTGAATCATTTGACATTTGAAGCTGCTTTTGCCCTTCCGGCGAGCGGAGAAAATAGGCGCAAAACTTTGGATTTGCCTTGTCTCTATCCAGGCGAACAATAGCAATGTGTTGATTTACGTAAGCTTCACCTACATTTTCCGGAACTAAATTGACTATCCCAATATCGGCAGTCACAGAAATTAAAATGTCGTTCTCTAACAAGCGTGTGCGATCAGCCTCCTTTGTATTAGGGGCCAAGATTTTTTGAGTCTCTGATAAATCAGGATAAAGTTGTCTACGCTTCAAATCGCCAATGCGAACGAAATGCGCCCCTTCCCCTGAGTAGTATGCTGCCCAACCGCGTGAGCCACTTGTGACATGCTCACTCAGTTCATCAATCGTATTGACATTCGGTTTTCGCGGAGACAAGTTCTTCAGCAGTAGATCTTGCACTTTGGATGCTGCTTCGGCCACACCTTCCCCGGCCTCTATCGCTCGTTCAAAGCCTTGCATGAGTTCCACCAGTTCACGCTGCTGCTCTGGCGGGGGCAGGAGGAACTTAAACTTTGCCAATTCCCGGAACTTGGTTCTGGGCGACAGTGAACCGCTGGAAGTCTTCTCGGCATGAGCGAAAAAGGCTTCGGTTTGCACTACCAGCGCCAGAAATTCACGGCTCAGCCGCTTGTCTTTGGTATCCAGCACGATGATGTCACCGGAGCAGAGGCCATCAAAGTTGGGGACGCCCATCTTTTTCTGGTAAACGCGGCGCTTTCCGAAGAGGATTTGACCCGCCCGAAAGACTTTGGTGAAGGTGACTCCCTCGGAAATCAGGCCCCAACGCCGCACGCGAGGGTCACCAGGGTCAAGGTGGTCAAGGCCCACGTACCTGTCAAGACCCTGAGTTTCCGGTTCGCGCTCGTGGACGGTGATTTCCTGCACCACATCCCCGAAGGTGACGGTAGGCCATTCGTGATGGTTATTCGGCATGGCTGGTCTCCTGAAGCAGGGAGAACAGGTTTTCAGACTGCTCCCTGAGTGCTTGGCGGCTCTGTTGCCAGGATGTTACGGCGGCGCTCACGTCTTGCGCGGCGGCTCCTGCATGGCCCTTGTGGGTATAAAGGCTGATGCTGAGGTTGAAATTCTGCCCTGCGATTTCTTCAAGGTCTACAACGCGGGCAATGTCCGCGTGTTCCTCGGGCTTGCGCCACGCCGCGAGCAGCTTTTCCTCGTTGGCGGGCGAGAGGAAGCTGTACGCCTGCTGCCGGGTGACCTCGTGCTTGCCGTCGATCAGCAGCACCTTGCCGCGCTTCTCCGGGGCCTTGTGGCGGTTGATGACCAGCACGCAGGCTTCCATCGGGGAGTTGTAGAAAAGGTTCGGCCCCAGTCCGATGACGCCTTCAATCAGGTCGTCTTGCAGGATTTTCCGGCGCATCTCGGCTTCGGAATCCCGGAACAGGATGCCGTGGGGAAACAGAATCGCGGCGCGTCCGTGTTCGTTCAGGCTGGCGATGATGTGCTGCAAGAAGGCGTAGTCGGCGTTGCCCTGCGGCGGTGTGCCGTACCGGTTACGCCCGTAAGGGTCACTGGCAAAGCGGGCCTGATTCCACTGCTTGATGCTGTAGGGCGGGTTCGCCAGCACCACGTCGAAGGTCTTGAGGCGGTTGCCCTCCAGTAGGGCGGGTTCCTCCAGGGTGTTGCCCCGGGCAATCTCGAACTCTTCAATGTCGTGCAGGAACATGTTCATGCGGGCAATGCCGCTGGTAATCAGGTTAACTTCCTGACCGTACACCTTGACGTTGCGCCACTCCTGGCCCTTGTTCCGCAGTTCCAGCACGGCGTTCAGCAGCAGGCCGCCGCTGCCGCAGGTGGGGTCATAGACGCTCTCGCCACTTTTCAGGCCGGCCACCTGCGTCATCAGGTGAACGACGGTGCGGTTGGTGTAGAACTCCTGCGCGGTGTGGCCGCTGTCGTCGGCAAAGCGCCGAATAAGGTACTCGTAAGCGTTGCCGAGCTGGTCATGGGGGACGTTGGCGTTGTCCAGCTTCACCCGGCTGAAATGGTCCATCAACCCAATCAGGGTGGCGTCGCTGAAGCGCTGGCTGTTCGTCCACGGCGCGTCGCCAAAGATGCCGTTCAGGGTATCGGGATTCTCGCGTTCCAGGGTACGCAGGGCCGTCTGGATGGCGGTGCCCACGTTCTTGGTCGTCTCGCGGACTTTGTCCCAGTGGGCTTCTTCTGGCACCTGAAAGCGGTGGTTCTCAGCAAAGGTGGCGAAGGTCAGGTCGCCGTCCGACTCCGCTTTGGCCTTCTCAAATTCCTCGTCCCACACGTCACTGATGCGCTTGAAGAACAGCAGCGGGAAGATGAACTGCTTGTAATCGCTGGCGTCAATCTGCCCGCGCAGTTTCTCGGCTGCGCCCCACAGGTGACTTTCGAGTTCTTTCTGAGTAATCACAGGTAACCTGCCTTGCAGAGAAGGGCTTCGAGTTCAGCTTCAACCTGCTCCTGTGCGGCTAGCTTCACCTTTAGGTCTGCGAGCGCTTCCTCGACGGTGGTGGTGTCCTGTTGGACTTCCGCCTGTACGTATTGCCCCAGCTTCAAGGTGTAGCCAGCATCGTGGATTTCCTGAATGCCCACCGTGCGGGTTAGGCCGGGCACGTCCTCACGGGACTGGTACAGTGCGAAGATTTCGTCGGCCTGCTCGTTGCTGAGGGTGTTCTGGGCGCGGCCTTTGGTGAAGATGCTGGAGGCGTTGATGAAACGCACCTTGAGCTGGTCGGCCTGTGCCTTTTCCATGCGGATGACCAGCACGCAGGCCGGAATACCCGTGCCGTAGAACAGGTTCGGCCCGAGTTCGATGACTGCTTCGATGTAGTCACCCTTGATCAGTTGCTCGCGGATTTTGCCCTCGCGCCCGCCCCGGAACAGCACCCCTAGCGGCATCACAACGGCCATGCGTCCACCTTTAGGCTTGAGGCTCTTCATCATGTGCATGATCCAGGCGTAGTCACCATTGCCGTCAGTAGGAACTCCAAAAACATTGCGGTCAAACCGGTCAGCCAGCCAGCGGTCGGCTCCCCACTGACTCAGGCTGAAGGGCGGGTTGGCGAGCACGCAGTCGAAGTGCTCAAGCTGGTCACCACTGCTGAAAGCGGGGTCGCGCAACGTGTCCCCACGCACGATGTCGAAGTCCTCAATGCCGTGCAGGAACATGTTCATGCGGGCAATGGCCTGTGTGGTCAGATTGCGTTCCTGTCCACGAATGACCATGTTCCGCCACTCGCCACCTTGCTCACGGATGTGGTGTACCGCTTCGAGCAGCATGCCGCCCGTTCCGCAGGCCGGGTCGTAGATGCTCTCGCGGGGTTTCGGGTCAAGGATGTTGACCATCAGCCTGACCACCGCCCGGGGCGTGTAGAACTCCCCGGCGGCCTTGTTGCTGTTGTCGGCGAATTTCTTGATGAGGTATTCGTAGGCCTGCCCCATCAGGTCTTCACGCACGCTGGCATTGCCGAGGTTCAGACGGTGGAACTGGTTGAGCAGCTTGCCCATCAGCTCATCCGGCAGGCGGTCTTTGTTGCTCCACTGGGCGTCGCCGAAGATGCCGTACAGCGTGTCCGGGTTCGCCCGTTCGATTGCCCTTAGCGCCGTCGCCAGGGCGAAACCGATGTTCTCAGTGCGCTCGAACACATCCTTCCAGTGAGCACCTTCTGGTACCTGAAAACGGTGCTGCTCGGCAAAGGAGGCGTAGCTGACGTCGCCTTCCGAGTCCTTGAGCGCTTGGTCATACTCCTCCTGCCATACGTCGCTGATACGCTTGAAAAACAGCAGCGGGAAGATGTACGCCTTGAAATCCGCCGCATCAATGGGGCCGCGCAGGACGTTCGCCGCATCCCAGAGACGGGCTTGTAATTCCGCTATTGAGAGATCTGGCTGAAGATCTAGGGTCTGTTGCGTATTTTTCACATTTTCCTCAAACTCTTCTAGAAAATAGGGGTTCTTTTCGAGACTTATAAGATAGTTTCCGGCTTTCAAATTGGACGTTGTACAGGCCCCTATTTAGAAGACGTCTCTCCACCATGCTGCCTCTGCACTGGGCGCATGACCGCGTTCGTTTGTTAGCTCGGTGAGAGAGGATTGCAGCGAACCGCACCCCTTGGAAGCTGTGTCTCGCCCGGCAGCCGCGTAAAAGTTGGACTTGGCCCCTGGGGCACCGACTCATTACCTAATTTTCCCAGCGCTGGCAGCACTCATATTCTGAGGAAGCTATTGCTACGGGGGGACGCATCAATTCAGAATAACGAAGTAGAGAGAAAAAGACTCCGAAGATGAGGTTGTCTTCCGTCTTCGCAATCCTTCGGCTCAGAACTTGCACCTGAATAGGCGGACAAAAAGCGCTCCCAGAGCTGAAATTCTGGAAGTGTGTACAAACAGGTTTCAGGGGAGCGCACCCATATTCTCTCACAGCGGATTCTGGACATTCCAGAGACGCTGTACCAACGGCGAAGCCTCCAGGCTTCGCTGCACCTCTTCCACAGTCCAGGTCAGAAGACCAAGTTCAGCCAGGCTGAGGGAGTCAGCCCCAGTGCACTGAGTCGCTTCTTCAACGTCTATGACTGGGATTCAGACCGCTGCCGGGAAGAGATGCAGGACTTCCAGTGGCGCATCCTGCTGGATACAGCTCGTCACAAACGCAGACCTCGTCTGCGGCTCAGCGTGGATCTGACCACGGTGGAAAAGGTGGGAATTCAGCTGCCCTACGTCAGCGTCTACAACGGCAGGCACGGCATCCATCTGGTGGTCCTGTTCGCCGAATATGGGGAACTGAAGTTCCCCATTTCTTACCGGGTCTACCAGGGCAAGTACACCAGCACTCCCGTCACGTTAGCCCTTGACCTGCTGGAAGAGGTGCCAGACTTCGTCGGGAAACGCTTTCAGGTCTGCGTACTGGCAGACAGTGGATTCGAATCCGCTGTCTTTCTGGACGGTGTGCAGCGTCTCGGTTTCGAGTTCGTGGTGGGTGTGAGGAGTAACCGGCGCACGGATCATCCTGGACAGGTGACGGTTGCGGACTGTCCGCATGGGGGGTACGTCAACCTCGCCAACTGGCCTCTGGAAACGCTGTCTCTGGGGAGGATGGACCGTGGGGACCGCGAATTCTTCGCGGTGTCGTCTGAGCTGTTAGAGGGGGATGACATCCTGGCCGAAGGAAAACGGCGCTGGGCACTGGAGTCGTTTTTCAAAGAAGGGAAGCATCAGTTTGGGTTGGCGCAGTTCGCGCTGCGAACTGCCAGGGGTCTGGACCGCTGGATTTTGATGGTCTTTCTAGCCTTCACCCTGACGACGCTGCACCGCTCAGAAGGGATGACCTTGAAAGAGGCGGCACGCCTGGCCCTCTACACCCTGTTCCCCGTAGTCAGGCTCAACCACCTGCTGGGCCAGCTTCGGAAAGAGCAAGAATTCCTCCACCAGCACGGCTATTCGCTCAGCTATGCAAGGTGCAACTTATAAGTCTAACGTAACTGGGCAATCAGGGCTTGTCGGTCTCGACAGGGCGGGACATCCCCGCCTGCACGGGGAAAACCGCCTCCAGCTCTGCGGCGGCCTGCTGGTCTACGGGACATCCCCGCCTGCACGGGGAAAACAGCACGGCGCCCTGGGCAGGCTGAGGGCTGTTCGGGACATCCCCGCCTGCACGGGGAAAACTGCCGCCGGAAACCGTGGACGACTGTTCAGCTGCGGGACATCCCCGCCTGCACGGGGAAAACCTGGGCAACATGCCGGTAGGCGCTGCCGTATCCGGGACATCCCCGCCTGCACGGGGAAAACGGTGGTGCGCTCGGCGTCCAGGCCGGTCTGCACGGGACATCCCCGCCTGCACGGGGAAAACAACAATAATGGCGCAGAGGGCAGCGGCGAGGGCGGGACATCCCCGCCTGCACGGGGAAAACGAAGTCGGGGATGATTTCACCCTCTGCCGGGGCGGGACATCCCCGCCTGCACGGGGAAAACTATTCCTTCTGCAGGTCTACCGGGCTGTCGTCCGGGACATCCCCGCCTGCACGGGGAAAACCCGTACATCGCCATGACGCGGCGCAGGTGCCGCGGGACATCCCCGCCTGCACGGGGAAAACTCGGCCAGCTCCAGCAAAGCGGCCCGCAGCGCCGGGACATCCCCGCCTGCACGGGGAAAACAAGCTCCTCAACGAGACTGTCAACCGTTACAGCGGGACATCCCCGCCTGCACGGGGAAAACGATCACCGGCCGCGAGATCACCCCCGCCGTGATGGGACATCCCCGCCTGCACGGGGAAAACGTCCCGGCGCCGCTCGACGCGCTCACTCACGCGGGGACATCCCCGCCTGCACGGGGAAAACGAGGCGGAGGAAAAATCGGTAGGAGATGCCCTCGGGACATCCCCGCCTGCACGGGGAAAACCTGCTCTAGTCTATCGGGTCCAACATACACTACGGGACATCCCCGCCTGCACGGGGAAAACGTTTGAATTGGTCCAGAATGAAGATGAAATCTCGGGACATCCCCGCCTGCACGGGGAAAACATCCCGGTAATCCCCACGCCCACACCTGCAGCCGGGACATCCCCGCCTGCACGGGGAAAACAACAGCCCCGCGAGATGCACCGCCAGCGTGGTCGGGACATCCCCGCCTGCACGGGGAAAACGCCGCTGCTGCTGCGGCCTGCGTGGGGGCTAGCGGGACATCCCCGCCTGCACGGGGAAAACCGGGGTCGGGGTGTAAATATCACCATTCTCATCGGGACATCCCCGCCTGCACGGGGAAAACCAACTCCTAGAAATAATAGCAGGTTTAGTAGTCGGGACATCCCCGCCTGCACGGGGAAAACTCTTCCAAACTGCTGTACGTGATGACTGGTCTCGGGACATCCCCGCCTGCACGGGGAAAACGGCGCCTTCGAGATGTCCGTGCTGTCTGGGTACGGGACATCCCCGCCTGCACGGGGAAAACGATGTTCCGCATCTTGCGAGCCGGGGCAGTGGCGGGACATCCCCGCCTGCACGGGGAAAACACCATGCCGCCCACGATGCCCTGCACGGCGGCCGGGACATCCCCGCCTGCACGGGGAAAACAAGGTGGCCGGAGGTTTTTCGGGGAGTGGAAACGGGACATCCCCGCCTGCACGGGGAAAACGCCCATCTGAGAGGTTCGCGTTTCAACGTCCTCGGGACATCCCCGCCTGCACGGGGAAAACCGATGTTGCTCGGTTGGCCTCGAGCGGCGGCTCGGGACATCCCCGCCTGCACGGGGAAAACGCGCGGTGCATTCCAAGCGCCGGCTGCTGCTGCGGGACATCCCCGCCTGCACGGGGAAAACAGCTTCTCACGCTCCTTGAGCGTGGTTCCCCGCGGGACATCCCCGCCTGCACGGGGAAAACGGGATGCCTGCGAAGAACCACTACCGGGTGGACGGGACATCCCCGCCTGCACGGGGAAAACCCGGGTCGCGCAGCACCTCGACGGCCCGCGCCCGGGACATCCCCGCCTGCACGGGGAAAACGCAGCCTCATGCCGCTGGGCGGCTGCCGGTCGCGGGACATCCCCGCCTGCACGGGGAAAACGCACAGTTCACTGTTAAGGCTGGCCTACTCAGCGGGACATCCCCGCCTGCACGGGGAAAACTCAGCGACCGCCTGCCGGTACTCGCGCCCCTTCGGGACATCCCCGCCTGCACGGGGAAAACGCACCGGCACCGTCATGGCTCAGCTGGCCGCTCGGGACATCCCCGCCTGCACGGGGAAAACTCAATGGGCTCCGGCTCCGGCAACGGCTGGGGCGGGACATCCCCGCCTGCACGGGGAAAACTGCTCAGGCGTGGCACTGGGCAGGCCGTCATACGGGACATCCCCGCCTGCACGGGGAAAACACTTCTCTTGTCAAGCTGCGCGGCCTGAAAAGGCTATCTGGTATCTTCGCATGCATTGGATATAAATCACAATGTTTCCCACTCATCTTCGTATTTCGGTGTAAATTTGGGCAAGTGCTCTTTGTAGCGGGCATTTTTCACAGCAACCAGCTGGTAGCCTTCTATGTCTATCAGGGTACGCTGGGCTTCGCCATGTGTTCGAATCACGAAGCCCTGTTCGTTGTTGCTGCGAAAAAGTTGGGTGCAACGGCCAGAGCGGGCGTGCTGCACTACCTTGTCCCATAGCAGGTCACGGACGGTCGCGCTCACCGCGCCGACATACACGCCGGTCTGCACCTCAATCAGCCAACGCGACAGCTCACCGCGCAACGAGTCTGGCACCCTTTCCAGCGTCATTACCACCATGCGTCCACCCGCTCAGCCATGGTTTTTGCCGCCCTGTACGTTGCCGTCCGGGTCGTAGAGGTCGCCTACGTCCTCTTCCTGCGGGTCATCCTCGTGCTCGTCGTCAAAGAGTGTCAGTAGGTCATTCGCCATGCGTTCCAGCAGCCGCGATTGCCGGATGTGGTCGCGCAGGGCGAGGCGCACCCGGCGGTCGATGTCGTCGCCGCCCTTTGCTGCCTCCTGAAAAGCGATGGGCGAGACGATTTCCATCTTGTACAGGTCGGTGATGTCATATACCAGACTTAATTGTTTACCAGTGTGGACGAAACCGAGCGCGGGCGTGTACCCGCAACTCAGAATCGCAGCGTGCGCCAGCCCATTTAGGCAGGTATTCCCGGCGCTGAGGGCCTTGTTGACGGGCGAGGCGTCGTCCCAGTTGGCGCGGTTGTATTTACGTTCCTCCCATTTCACGCCGTAGGCACTGCTGTAGCGCGAGTAGAGGGCTTTGACCCGTGCCCCCTCGCGCCCGCGAATCTGCTGCAGCGAGAGGTCGTCCGGCAGCCCTTCGGGAAAGCGCATGGTGTACATCTGGCGGATAATCCGCATGCGGCTCTTTTCGTTGGCCCAGAGGCGCGCTTGGTGCATCAGCCGCTGTGATTTGCTGGCTTCGCCGATGCCGGCGGCATAGAAGCGCACGCCCTGTTCGCCCACCCACACCACTGAGCAGCCGGTGCGCGACAGGGCCGTCATCGCGCTGTGCGACACACTACTGCCGGGCCCGAGCAGCAAAACGCCCAGGCTGGCACAGGGAATCGTCAGCATGCCTTCGGGATGAAAGGCCTGAATACTGCGGTCGTTCTGCTCCAGCACGGTGTGTTCGAGATACAGGTAAGATGTGCCGTCCCGGAATTTGGGCAATTCGCGCAGGTTCTGCCGCTTCCAGATGATGGATTTGCCGTCCGTCACGGCCTACCCCCGCGCCAGGCTGAGCAGGCCGAAGCCCAGCGCCTTTGCTTTGCCGATGCCGCACTGAACGGTCTGTGGAAGTCGGACGGGGTCTTCCACCCGCAGCAATCCCTCAAAGGTCACGGCAAAGAGGGTCATGGGTGTTCCACCCCACGCCTTGTAGAGCCGCACGTTGCCGCTTTGCGCGATGTCGGTGCCGATGACCGAAAAGCCACCGCGCTCACCCTGGCGTTCTAGCCACTCCACTTGTTCTTTCGCGCCGCGCAGGGCTTCGCGTTTGGTGCGGGGGTCGGCCTGTTTGTCTTGCCCGTCGCGGAAACGGTTCACGGTCACGTTGGCCCGCAACCGGAAAGCGAGTTGCTGCCCGTTCTGCAAGCCGGAAAGGTCAACCGGCTTGGCGTGTGGCTCGGCCTGAAAATAGTCGGGATGACGCCCGGTAATGGCGGCCCAGTCGGGGCGGGTCACACTCTGCACAAGGATGCCCTGCGGCCCGTCGTCGCGCCAGAGGAGGCGCTCACCTTCGGGGAAGGGACCAGGCACGGCGCCCGCATTTGGAAAGGCCCAGCGCAGCGTCTGATGCAAGCTGTAGGCGCTGCGAAGGTCATTTGCGGCCTGACGGTCACGGGGATTGAGCTGGAGGCGGGAAAGGTAAAGGCTCATGCGCTGGCCTCGTCTGGCTCGCACCAGTTTCGACCAACCAAAGGGTCGGTGGCGAGTGCCAGCGTCTGCGTGAGCGCCAGCACCTCGCGGGAAAGGTAGCGGCGGTGAACGAAAGGGCCATCCGGCACGTCCTGCCGCCGTGAGGGGGACGCCCCGGCGCGGAGTTCGGGGGGTAGGGCGTCCCGGTCCAGCACGAAACGGTAAGGCTCCTCGTCCTGTTTGCGGCGCAGACTCGGAGCCTGCCGCAGCGCGTTCCAGAGCGGCAGTTCCGCTGGTGGCCCTGCGAAAATCGGCAGACTCGCCTGAAACGCCTTGCGCCCCAGCGAGAGCGGCCAGTGCGGGTTTTGCAGGGCGGCGTACAACCGGGCCAGAACCCCCGCGTCACCTTCCAGCCCCACCCAGAAGGCCGCGTCCGACAGGTAAAAGCGGGTGGTCACGTCCGTCTTGGTTTTGGGGTTGCCGGGAAACAGCTGCGCGGTGTGGTAGTCGCGGCCCGCGCTGCCCTCACGGTCCACGCGTACGCCAAAGCGCAAGCAGACCAAGTCGTCAATCGGCTCGGCGCGGTCAATCCCTAGCGCCGCCGCACAGAGGCCCAGTATGCCGCTGCGGGTTGGTTCTGCCTCGGTGTCGCGGTCGTCGAAGCGGCTGCGGCTGCCCCACGCTTGCATGGGGGCCACCAGTCTCAGGAGTAAAGTCGCCACATCAGCCCTCCAGTGCCTGCATCGCCTCGGCCACTGTCGCATCAATCAGGGCGTCCACCGTCGCCATTTCCTGTCCGAAGACCTCGTTCCCGCCTTCGCGGGCGATAAACCGGGCGCTGCCCGCGTCCCCAAAAACGCCGTTTTGCCATTTCATCTCGTTGGCTAGTTTCTCGATGCTGGGCACGAGATAACCGCTGCCCTGGTCGGCCTTAACCCCCTTCTCGAAGGCATTGGCGAGGTTGCGCGGTGAGGCGTCCCGCCGGACCACCTGCACCATCAGCGCGGGGTGGTTATGGGCGGCGAAGGTGTTCTGTTTCCCCGTCGGAGCGGCGAAAATACTGGCGTAGAGGAAGGCCCGCAGTCCCCTTTCCAGCAGTTCGCGGTCACCTTGCAGGTTGTCCAGCAGCTTTTGCAGGTCGAGGCAGGCGTAACGGTACATAGTCGCGCTGGCAAATTCTACCGTGCCCAGCATGTCGGCCCCGGCGTTGTCCTGCGGCTTGAGGTCGTCTACCGCCGTGTAGAAGTCATACTGCCGCTCGCGTAGCGCGTGGGTCGAGATGGGGTGGGCTACCTGCGCGGCGGCATCGGCATTCTTGTCGGGCAGGTCGGCCAGCATCCGGCCAAAGAGGGCCACGTCCACTGCTTTGGAGCCGTTCAGTGCACCTTTGAGTTGCGCGTTCAGGTCACCGCTGAGTGCTGCTTTCTTGCTGGCCTTTTTCTTCTTGCCGCCTTCGCTTTCGGGTTCGGGGACCGCCTGAAACTCGCTCCAGTTGGCGCTCACGATGTCGGCCACGCGCTGCAACTCGTCACGGCCTAGAAAGAGCAGGTACTGGCTCTTGCCGTCCTTAACGGGCAGGCCCAGACCGCCCAGTGCCAGTTCCGCCGCGGCCAGCCGCTCGGCATCGGTGCTGCCTTCTGCCTGAATGCGGCGGGCAATTTCCTCATGCGCCCGCTTAGTGCGCTCACCCAATTCGTTTTCGTTCAGTAGCTTGCGGGTGGCGAAGTCCTGCCGCATGGCCCGCTTGAACGACTGAGACGAAATCCGCAGGCGGCGCGTACCCCCAAAGAAAGCGTCCTTGGGGCTGCCGGTATCGTCGCGGTTGAGGTTGCTGGGGGCAAAATTCTGGAGGTAGTGCAGTTCGAGGATGGCTTTCATGCGTTGGCTCCTTCTTGGTTGGGGGCTTGAGCGGGTTCGTCGGTGGGGGCGGCAGCGGCGTCTTGTGGCGTTTCGCGGTGAATCTCGGTGTAAAAGTCCCTGGCCCAGCGGCGGCGCACCGGGTCGCCCCAGCGCAGCAGGTCGTCGGCGAGGCGCACCCAGTCGGGCATGAGGTCTTTTGTAGAGAGCAGCATCACTGCTTGGCGCATCTGGTAATTCAGGCCGTCGCGGTCGGTGTCCAGCAGAGCCAGGAAACGTTTTTCTGTGCTGGGCCGTGCGCCTTGTAGGACATACAGCCGACCCATCAGTTTGCCGATGCTGGGGGCATTCACGGCTTTGGCCGTGGCTTCGGCTTCTGCTGGAACGTCGGTTTCCTCGCCTTCGTCACGGGCCTGGGGCTTCAGCGCGTACAGTCCGGCCAGCAGTTGCAGGGCGTCCTTGCTGTATTTGGGCGCTTCGCCGTAGCCGGTGCGGGCGTACAGCCCTTCCAGCCAGTACACACTACGCTCGTCACCGCCCAGCCCGCGCCGGAGTTGCGCCAGCGGGCCGCGTTCCAGCCTCGTCAGTTCATGCACGAAACGGGCAGGCCGGTCATCTGGTGTTCTGGTCATCTTTTTCTCCTTCTTTAAGCAGCGTTCCCAGCGCTTTCAGCAGCAGCCCCTGCGACTTTTGTACCGCCCGCAGTCCAATCGCGTTCATGCCGGCGGCTTCCTCGGCCACCTGCCAGCCGCGCAGGGCTGCTCGACTCAGCGCCGCCTGCCAGCGCAGTGTGGCTTTCACCGGGTCGCTGTCCAGATCCAGCAGGTAAGCGCGGAAAGGCGTTTCCAGAGCTTGCCAGTAGGTCGCTGTGGCGGGAATCTGGTCGGCCAGCTTGCGGATGTCGGCGGGGTCGGGGCTGCGCTCGCCATCCTTTTTGAGCAGTTCCTGCGCCAGCACGAATACCGAGCGGCGCAGCGCCTCACCTATTGTCCCGGCGTCGTTCAGCGACTGCTTGAGATAATTCCTGAACTTGTCCGAGTCCTCGATAAACGTTTGCGGCAGCGTGTAAGACTCTTGGCGCATGGCAAATGCTTTGCCCTGGTCAGTGAGTTGTCCGAAGACCTGCACCGGAATGACCGGATGTTTTGCACGGGCATCGGGAAGGGGGGCGTCCCAGTCTTCCGCCTCGTCCTGACTAGGCGGCTTTACGGCGGGCTGGGCCTGTGCGTGGGCCAGTTCCATCACTTTCGTCGCGTGAAGCAGCACTTCCGGCGCGCGTCCGGGTTTGGTCTTGACCTTGCCTTTCCTGTCCTCGGTGACCGTGGCCGCCGAGTCGGGCAGCAGCGCCGTCAGGTCGCGCCAGAGCAGGCGGTCACGGCGCAGCTTGTAGGGGTAAGGCTCGCTCTTTTCGTCCCTGCTTTCATGCAGCGTGACCATCGGGTCGGTATTGCTGCCACTGCCCTCGCCCGCGCCTTGCAGCGGCAGGCCCGCGCCGAAGCCGATGGTGCGGACGCACAGGCCCTCCGGTGTGTCTTCCGGAAGCAGTAGCACACTGCGGCTGAGCCAGCTGTAACGGCTGGCGTAGCCCTGGGCGGGGCGGGCCTGCGGTCCCTTGTCGGCGTAGACGCGCTGAATGTCGGCCACCGTGAGTGGCTCCTGCTCCCAGACCGGCAAGTCCTTCGCCTGCATGGACGGCGTATAGGGTGTCAGATTCAGCGCCAGCGTCTGCTGCAAATCGCTTCCCTCGGCCAAAAAGAGGGCGGCGGTGGCGACCGGGGCCGCCCGAGCCGACGTGGTGAACCGCTTAATCAGTCCGCCCAACGCAAATGTCTGGTGCGCCAGCAGTTGCCGCGCCGCCTGCGCTGGGGTCAGGGTATCGCTGCGGTCGCCGCCGGGCCGGGCCTCTACGTTGAACAGCGCTGTCGTGTTGGGGCTGCCTTCCTCGGTGCTCAGGCGGGTCCAGTGGCTGCGGAAGTTTTCCCCTACCTCGGCGGGGTTTAGGTCCGCCACTTGCATAAACGGCTGCGGCCCGAACAGGTCGAAGCGGCCCGCGTAGCGGTTCAGATACGCTTCCAGTTTTTCTGCCGGAAAGCCGTGCAAATACCACTGTGCCGCTTGCTCTGCGTCTGCTGGCCCC
This sequence comes from Deinococcus sp. Marseille-Q6407, assembly GCF_946848805.1. Classification (NCBI taxonomy): domain Bacteria; kingdom Thermotogati; phylum Deinococcota; class Deinococci; order Deinococcales; family Deinococcaceae; genus Deinococcus; species Deinococcus sp. Marseille-Q6407. The sequence continues at coordinate 339,970 of NZ_CAMPFU010000004.1, read as the reverse complement.
ATCAAGGCCCGGTGCAAAATTGCCAGATGCAGCCGGTAGAGGGCTGCCGTGTGGAGCGGATGGCCTGCGTCAATACGGCGGTACAGCGTAGGCTGGAGCAGCGTGCTGCGCAGGGATACTTCTTCTTGCGTGCCGTCTGCCTTCAAGACAGGAATCCAGGGTTCATCCAGTAGAGAAAAAGTAGCCAGAAATCATCACCTCCTGGGGCGAATGTCGTGCAGGGATGTCCCCCTTGTGCCGCATTTTGTCAGGGTTGAGGGCAGATTTCAGATAATTTGAGTCCACCGTTTATGCTGGTCCTAAAGTGATAGCTTCACGACCTCAGTAGGTGACAACTTCAGTTTGACCTCGTTCCAGACGGCAAAAACCAACAGACGGCCCCATCAAGCTTGATGGGGCCGTCTGTGTGCGGTCTTCTGAGAGTGTGAAAACAACAGAATCCGCTGCTCAGCAGGCTACCGCACTCACCCAGCACTTCAAAGCGCACGCCAGTCATCTCCGCATTGACACCCTTCAGCGCTTGATTGACGTCCTTCTGGCGATGATTGCCGCGAGGAGCATCAATCATCACGACCTGAGTGCCCACATGCCGGGTATCAGCATGCCCCAGGCTAAGAAAAGGCGGGCAGACCGCACCTTCCGGGATGAGCAGCTGGACATGGACTTTTTCATCGCTCTGCTCGTCGTCCATCTTCCACCGGGGAAGGTGTTGCTGAGTCTGGACCGCACCAATTGGGAGCATGGGGAAACGCCCATCAATTTTCTGGTGCTTGGAGCCGTGGTTCATGGCTTCACCCTGCCCCTGATTTGGGTTCCTCTTGATGAGTCTGGGAACAGCCACACCTACGCCCGTATGTGGTTGGTATTGAAGCTCCTCCGCGTCTTGCCAGCGAAACGCTGGCAAGGCCTGGTGGCTGACCGTGAGTTCATCGGTGCGGAGTGGTTCCGTTTTCTCCGTCGTCAAGGCATCAAGCGGGCGATCCGCATTCGGCACAGCGACATGCTGGACGACATGAATGGGAAGGAATGGTTTAAGCACGTCCAGCACGGTCATTTCCATGAAATCGACGAAAAGGTGTTCGTGTTTGGCGAACTCATGCGGGTGGTCGCGACGAGGTCATCCACAGGTGACCTCGTCATCATTGCCACAGATTTCAGCGCTCGGAAGACCTGGAAGCTGTACAAGCAGCGCTGGTCAATCGAGTGCACCTTCAGCAGCTTCAAGAAGCGAGGCTTCGACCTGGAGCGGACTGGGATGACGGAAAGGAGCCGTCTTCAGCGGCTCTTCGGCCTTGTGACACTGGCCTGGATGTTTTGTTTGCGCTTGGGGGTCTGGTTTGACCAGACCCAGTCCATCCCCATTCTCAAGCATGGTCGTAGAGCGGTCAGTCTGGTGCGGTACGGTGCTCAGCATCTCGTAGATGCCTTACGATGGAAACCACAACAGTTCATGGCTGTCCTAGACCTGTTGACCCAGCCTTTTTGCCCACCAGGAGGGGCTGGAAGTGAAGTTGTCACCTACTGAGCTTCACGACAGCTCCGGCTTATGCTGGCTGCATGACCCTCTCTGCCTTGCCCGCTGTGACCCAGATCACTGGCTCTCTGTGGGCCAAAAGCCCGCATCAGACCGGCGAGGTCAAGCTCGGCGTGCTGGAACATCTGCTCAATGTGGCCGCCTGCGCCGCCGAGATTTTGGACCTAGAACCGCTGCAGGTCCGGGCGCAGATGGCCGCTGACCTGGGCCTGCCTGCTGAGCAGGGGCTGGCGTGGACGCTGGCGCTAGTGGCTCTGCACGACCTGGGCAAAGCGAGTCCGGCGTTTCAGGTGAAGTGGCTGGGGGGCAAAGCAGAAGTGGACACCCGGCTGGAATTTTCCGCGTTGCTGCGGGAGCCTTATACGCCGCACGGCGTGATCAGTGAATATTGCCTTCCTGCCTTCCTAAATGGGCAGTTGGGGTGGCCGCACAAGCTTGCCAAGCAGCTGGGTGATGCGGTGGGCTGCCATCACGGGTTCAGAGTGGAAAGCCTTGACCGGGAAAACCTCTCTGACATGCAGGTTGGTCAAGGTGGCTGGGAAAGAGTCCGCCGCGAACTTTGCCGCCTCGTGTGCAAGGCGGTCGGGGCCGATTACGCCGCCGTGCCTGCCGTTGCCGAACTCTCGGCACCCGCCTTCATGCGCCTCGCCGGCCTCACCAGTTTTGCCGACTGGCTGGGCAGTAGCTTTCCCCTACCCACGCAGACGGACTTTTCCGCTTATGTAGACCCCGCCGCCTACTTTGCTAGGGCTAGGGCGCAGGCCCGTGAGATGCTGCGGGAACAGGTTCACTGGCCCGCTTTTGCCCCCCTACACCCTGAGTTGCCGCCGCTAGAGGAGGTGTTCGGCTACCTCACCGAGGGCGACTTCAGGCCCCGCCCGCTGCAAACCGTGCTGGCCGAAGCGCTGGCGCAGGTAGGCGGCCCCGCGCTGGTGCTGGTCGAAGCCCCGATGGGCGAGGGGAAAACGGAAGCGGCGCTGTACGCCTACCTTCAGCTTCAGCACGCCGCGCAGCACCGGGGCCTGTATGTGGCCCTGCCGACGCAGGCGACGGGCAGCGCGATGTTCGGGCGGCTGGTGGAGTTTCTGCGAGGGCAGGGGTCCAAAAAGTCCGTCAGCATCCAGCTCGCACACGGCGGCACCTTGCTGAACGACCCGTTCCAGCAGCGGCTGGAAAATACCCGCATCTTTTACCGCACGAACACCGACGCGGCGGGGGATAATTCGGTGGAAGCGGTTCGCGTGGAGGAATGGTTTACCTCGCGCAAGCGGGCGCTGCTGGACGAATTCGGTGTGGGCACGGTGGACCAGGCGCTGCTGGGGGTTCTGGGCGTGTCTCACCAGTTCGTGCGGTTGTGGGGGCTGGGGAACCGGGTGGTGGTGCTGGACGAGGTTCACGCTTACGACACCTACACGTCCGAACTCATCGCGGCGCTGGTGAGCTGGCTGCGTGCCCTGGGGTCCAGTGTGGTCATCATGTCGGCCACCCTGCCGGACGAGAGCCGCCGCCGACTGCTGGCCGCTTGGGGCGCAAACGACATTCCGACCACCGAAACCTACCCGCGCTGGACGGTAGCGACGCAGGCGGGCGAGGTCACGTCGGGCACCGTCCCGGACACCGATGCGGAAGGCAACCGCAGCCGCCCCGCGCAGCAGATTGCGCTCCGGGCTCTGGACAGCAGTGCTGACGCCGTCGCCGCCCGAGCGGTAGAACTCGCTGTGACCGGCGGCTGCACGGCAGTCATCGTCAACACAGTGCAGCGAGCGCAACAGGTCCAGAAGGAAGTGGTGCGGCTGCTCAGTGAACAGGGCGTCACGGCGCAGACCTGCACGGCGGGCGCGCCGAAGGGCGCGCAGAAGCTGGGTGTATTGCTCTACCACGCCCGTTATCCTGCCGACGAGCGAGCCTACCGTGAAAAAGCGGTGCTGAAGTACCTGGGCAAGGACGGACAGCGCCCCGAGCGCTTCATCCTGATTGCCACGCAGGTCGCCGAGCAGAGCCTGGACTTCGACGCTGACGTGATGATTTCGGATCTCGCCCCGGTAGACCTGCTGCTTCAGCGGGCCGGGCGGCTCCACCGACACGCGCGCTCACCGGAGAGCCGGCGCGGGCACACCGAACCCATGCTGTACGTCTCCGGCCTGAACGAATGGCCCGCCGAGGCCTTGAAAAGTGAGGCGTGGGGCCGTGTCTATGCGCCCGCGCTGCTCTACCGCACCTGGCACACGCTGGCAGGCCGAACAAGCCTCACCCTGCCGGACGACCTTGACCCGCTGGTGCAGGAGGTGTACGGCTCGCCCTGTCCGGTGCAGGACCTTCCCGCCGAGCGCCGTAAGCTCGTTGAGCGGGCCGAGGCCAAGCTCCGCAGCGTTCAGGAGGGGCTGGAATCGAAGGGCCGATATGCCCACATCGGCCTCCCCGACGAGTTCTGGCAAACGCCCCTGCACCGTCATCCCGAGGAACCCGACTCCGAGAGCGTGAACGACGACGCGCTGGCCGGTGAGGACGAGATTCCGCGCACCCGGCTGGGTGATAAAAGCGTGCGGATTGTTCCGGTCATGAAGCAGGATGGAAAATGGGTGGTCTGCCCGCCGCCCAGAGCCCTGCAACCCAAAAAGGAGCCCTGGCCGGAACTCGTCACCCAGCACCAGACGCTCCAGAAAGGAGATGCGGAGACGGCCAAGCGCATCTACCGCCGCTCGCTGAGCGTGTCGCGCTGGGAAATCGTGGCGGCTGCTGAACGCGGCGAACTGTGGCCGCACGGGCTAGGCAGTGGGCACCAGGGCTGGCAAGCGCACCCGCTGTTACGAGACGTAATGCCCCTGGATCTGACGGCGGGTTATAGAGATCTGGGGAAATTGAGGGTATGTATGAATGATGAACTGGGAGTACAGTATTTGCCAATTTAGAGTATACCCAAACGTGACAACACCAGGGTGACAAAAAGGGCCTGCTTTTGCGTCACTTTAGGGTTGGTTTGGATGTTTCGTGATAGGCGCCGGAGCTACTCTAAGACCCTAAAGTGACAATCTGACTCGTCAAATGACTACTGACTCAATGAAGCTTCGATAGGTTGTCCACCGTCAATCGGTTCCAGCACCAGCTTGGCCCGGTAGCCCATCCGTAGAGCTGCGCTCCCTACCGTGCTCATGTAGAGATTGGCTTCTGGAGATTCCATTTGAGAGACGCGCCCTGGAGAAATGCCCCAGCTCTCAGCCGCCTGACGTACGGTCAGTCCCTGCTCCTGTCTGGCCGCTTTGAAGGCTTCACCGGCACTTTCCACCACCAGGGCACCCACCAGCTCCGCTGGTGAAGTCTGAGTGGCTACCAGACCCTGAGCCTCCAAGCCACCACCTGCAATAGCTTCCTCTCCTTCCAAGCTATTCAAGGCCGTCACGAATTCATCATCCGGCAGTTCATCCAGACCAAGGTGCTGTTGCCATTCCTGTGCTGTTTTCATGAGCTACTTCCTTTCCTTGTCGGTCATGGCGACCAGAGTGGCTTCCTTGAGGAGGGCAGCACTCGGCGTGTCCCCAGCCTTCACTTCAGCGTTGATGATGACTGCGTTACCGTTGGTGCGGAAGTAGAAGTAAATCCTGGTGCCCCCCTTGCTTCCTCCTCTGGAATGCGACTTCAGTTCCCAAATGGGCAGGCTCTGCAATTTCTTGGCGTAACTGCTCTGATGGCCTTGCAAGTAGAGGTCGGTCAGCATTCTGATGGCGGTGTTGACGGCTTCTTGCTGACCAGAGGCCACCATCTCCAAAAGGTCATCCAAAACGGCCGCTCGCTGAGCATGAGGACGCTGGTAGAGAACGAACGGCATCTGTTTAGTATAGGCTAAACAAAGAAGGTAAGTAGGGAATCGAGCCACCCTAAAGTGACAGACTAGCGGTATGCCTTCCACCATCGGATACAAACGGGTCAGCAGCTTTGGTCAGAACGAGATCCGTCAGCTGGACGGAATGATCTTCGACAAGGTTTTTACTGACAAGGCCTCTGGTAAGGACACGCAGCGCCCACAGCTCCAGGCTTTGCTGGAGTATGTCCGTGACGGTGACACCGTCACCGTCCATTCCCTCGACCGTCTTGGTCGCAACCTGTTGGACCTGCAGGAGCTGGTCCAGGGACTGACCGGCAGGGGAATCACCGTCCGCTTCGTCAAAGAGAACATGACCTTCTCTCCCGGAGGGCAGGACTCGATGTCGACTTTGTTGTTCTCCATCATGGGAGCCTTCGCTCAGTTCGAGAGAGACCTGATCCGCGAGCGCCAGGCGGAAGGAATAGCTCAGGCCAAGAAGCGTGGAGTCTACAAAGGAAGGAAACCCAAGCTGACTGCTGGCCAGATCGCTGAGCTACGGGAGCTGGCTGCGCAGGGTGTGAAGAAACCAGAGCTAGCCGAGCGGTTTGGGGTCAGTCGCAAGACCGTGTACGAGTACCTGCGGGAGTGAAGCCAAACAGTCAAAGGGCTTGCACAAAATTTTCTGGGGGACTGATAGCTTCCCGAATTTTTTGCAAATTAGAGTGTTGTAACCAGACAGCTGAACCTCAGCCCAGCCTAAAAATGATGATGCGTGTGGAAGGGGGATTTTGGACAATAGCTATGATCAAGAGGCAACGTGTGCGGTACATCCGTTGTGCGCTTATAAAGAAGAAACATCCATGACCCAGCAGAGTAAACACCAACCCTCGGACTCAGAACTTGCACCTGTATAGGGAGACAAAAAGCGCTCCCAGAGCTGAAATTCTGGAAGTGTGAATCAACCGGTTTCAGGGGAGCGCGCCCATATTCTCTCACAGCGGATTCTGGATATTCCAGAGACGCTGTATCAGCAGCGAAGCCTGGAGGCTTCGCTGCACCTCTTCCACAGTCCAGGTCAGAAGACCAAGTTCAGCCAGGCAGAGGGAGTCAGCCCCAGTGCACTCAGCCGTTTCTTCAACATCTACGACTGGGATTCAGACCGTTGCTGGGAAGAGATGCAGGACACCCAATGGCGCATGTTGCTGGACGCGGCTCGTCACAAACGCAGACCTCGTCTGCGTCTCAGTGTGGACCTGACCACGGTGGAAAAGGTGGGGACTCAACTGCCCTACGTCAGCGTCTACAACGGCAGGCACGGCATCCATCTGGTGGTCTTGTTCGCCGAAAATGGGGAACTGAAGTTCCCCATTTCTTACCGGATCTACCAGGGCAAGCACACCAGCACCCCGGTCACACTGGCCCTCGACTTGCTGGAAGAGGTGCCAGACTTCGTCGGGAAGCGCTTTCAGGTCTGCGTACTGGCAGACAGTGGATTCGAATCCGCTGTTTTTCTGGAAGGCGTGCAGCGCCTGGGTTTTGAGTTCGTGGTGGGTGTGCGGAGCAACCGACGCACGGATCATCCTGGGCGGGTGACGGTTGCGGACTGTCCGCATGGGGGGTACGTCAACCTCGCCAACTGGCCTCTGGAAACGCTGTCTCTGGGGAGGATGGACCGTGGGGACCGTGAATTCTTCGCGGTGTCGTCTGAGCTGTTAGAGGGGGATGACATCCTGGCCGAAGGAAAACGGCGCTGGGCACTGGAGTCGTTTTTCAAAGAAGGGAAGCATCAGTTTGGGTTGGCGCAGTTCGCGCTGCGAACTGCCAGGGGTCTGGACCGCTGGATTCTGATGGTCTTCCTGGCCTTCACCCTGACGACGCTGCACCGCTCAGAGGCCCTGACCTTGAAGGAAGCTGCACGCCTGGCTCTCTACGCCTTGTTCCCCGAAGTCAGGCTCAACCACCTGCTGGGCCAGCTTCGGAAAGAGCAAGAATTCCTCCACCAGCACGGCTATTCGCTCAGCTATGCAAGGTGCAACTTATGAGAACAATAGAAGCCACCCGAACTTCTATGGCTACGATCTTGCAGACCGCCTTTACCGTGCTTACGCTGAACTGGGCCTGGGAACTCCAGGCATGGTTTCGGGAGGGGAAATTGTAAACGCTGGCCGAAGCACTGCGGCAGAATCAATCAAGAGCTTCCTTCGTTCTCTCCCCCACTGCCAGATCCTCGCCCAGAACAACATCGCTTCCGTCGGTGTCGGCTACACCAGCGCCCCGTACGAAAGCGCTACGCCCACGAAACCCACGGTTTACGAACATAGCTGGACCGTCAACTTCGGCCGCTAAAGCCCCAGCCCTCTCTCGACCAGCAGCCCCCACGCCCGCCTGCCCGCCCGCGTGGGGGCTGCTTACCTCTCCCAAAGGAACCCCCGCCATGACCAAACCTCCGCCTGTCCCCGATACTCCCGAAGCCCTGGCCATCAAACGCTTTCTGTACAACAACTTCTGGCCGCTCTCTGCCCTGGTGATGAAGAATCCGAACCCGCCGAAAAAGCCACTCACACCGGAAGAAAAGCGGGAGCGAGCTGGAAACATCGGGATGACGGTCCTCACCATCATCAGCCTCCCCTTCGCCTTCCTTCTTGGGGGCGGAAACTCACACCGGCGCGGCCACCCGGATGCCCGCTCCACCGAGGAGAAAGACTTTGAGCGTCACGGCGTTCACGGACAGCACTACTGGGAGCCGTACCTCGATCCCCACGGCAACGCGAAGTGACGAGGGAAGCGGCGCTACGGCTCCCTCGTTCTGCTTGAAGCAGAACGCCTGCTGGGAGAGCACCTCAATCTCCGGGGGGAAAGCCGGAAAAACCATGTTCTGAACAGAATGGGGATGCTAGACTGTCTCAAGGAGGTCCTGATGACCAAACCAAGCATTGAACCGCTGCCCAAGGGCTTTATCACGGCTGAGGACATGGAGAAAATCCTGGACCCCAGCAAGCGTGACCCGGAAACCGAGGCCCGCAGGCTGGCGACGCTGGAACGGATCAAATGCCAGGAAGCGCAGCTTCAAGCCGAAGGCAAACCGCTCTTTCTTGCACCCGGCATGGTTCGCAAGCTGTGAACGGCTACCTCAAAGCCATTGCCCCCCAGAGCGAGTCCTGGGGGGCCTTTCAGTGTGGCGACCCCCGCATAGACCGCAAACTGCTCGCGGAAGTGGAGCAAGCGAAGAAGAACCTGGTCCGTCTACACGGTCTGTACGAAGGGGACCGGCTCCAGGCGGTCATCAGCCTGGAAGCAAGCCAGCGTCTTGCAGGCTCCCACAGAAGTCATTGCCAAGCTGGGTGGGCGGGAACGGGTCTCCACGCTGCACGTCGAAGTGCTGAGCGTACAGGTGTCAGCCCAGCGCCGGGGGTACGGGTCAGCATTGCTGGAGTACGCGGTGCAGCAAGCCCGCTTTTTTTCACAGAACATCGGCCTGCGCACCGTCTCGCTGGAAGCGACCGGGGAGAGCCTGGCGTTCTATCAGGCGTTCGGCTTCACGGCCGCACAGCGCCCCTGGCCGGACGGCTCCTGGCCCATGTGGTTCGACCTGCACGGTTGAGGCGGCGCGGCTCAGCCTTTGAGAACCAACCAGACCCGCAGTCACTGTAAGGGCATGACCATCTCTCTCAGTGCCCTGTTCAGGCGCAAACGCGCTGTCACGGCTACCCCAGATGCCCCGGACTCCGAGCCTGTGCCCCTGCCCCGCATCACCGTCGGCGGCTGGCTGACCGCGTACCCGGAAGAAATTCTTTCCCCTGGCCAAAACCCGCACCTGCACCTGCTGGTGTCTATCGGAGATCCCGGCGAGGTGCCGCCGGGCTGGCTGAAGGGCGTCACCACCGAGCGCACGCTTCGGCTGGAGTTCAGCGATGAGCCCCTTTCGCCGTTCCGCATGACGGAACTGCAGCTGGCCAGGCTGCTGAAAGAAGGCGAGCGACTGAAGAAGAAACAGGATGGCGGGCCTCTGCGCGTCCATGTGCACTGCATGGCCGGGGTATCCCGCTCGGCGGCGTGTGCAGCTGCTCTGCTGGCCTACCTGCACCCGGAACTGAGCGACCACGAGGTACTGACCCGTATCCAGGCTGCCCAGCCAGCCATGCAGCCGAACAGCCTAATACTGCGCCGCACCGACGACGCGCTGAACCGGCAGCTGCTCTGGACCTGGCAGCAGATGGAAATGGCAGCGGCCGGACTTGAGAACCAACCAGACCAGCAGGCACGGTGAGGGTATGAATTCCACCGCCGCAGATGCCCCTCATGCCCTGGCCGCTCAGTCATACTTGGGGGCATGGGCCACATGATCAGTCAAGCCTCTCCCAAAATGGATTACAACATTGCCCGGCTGGGACTGATCTGCTCGCAGAGCCGGTTGCCCTCAAGGTTCCAGCTTGGCTGGGAATCCAAGAACGCGCTGGGCACCATCAGCTGCGAAGGCTCGCTCAAGTTCGGCATTCCCTACGGGCTGGCCGCCGACATCCTCTCGGGCATCCTGACGGCCCTGATGATCCAGCAGACCACAGGCAACATGAATCCTGAACTGCGCCTGAGCGTCGCGGAACTGATGCGGCTCAGTGGCCTCAAACCACATCCCCGGCATTACGCCGCCATCGACTTCATGCTGAGCGCCCTGCACAAGGCCAGCTATACCATCGAGAACTGCTGGCGCGAGCCGACGCTGTTCCGTACCTACCACAGCAAGTACGAGTTCCACATCCTCGACGCCGTGGCCAAAGAAGAGGTCGAACACGACTTTGACCCCAGCAAGTCCCGGCACATGAAGCTGATCCGGGTCAATCCAGACATCGCTGCCTCGGTTGCCGGACCCCTGGCCCTCAGTCTGACCCCGCACATTCTGCAAAACTTGCCCAGCCCCAGCAGCCGCAACATCTACCGCAACCTGGACGCCCTGCGGCGGAATGACGATGACCCCACCCAGGTTCACGATGAGCTGGACATTCTGCTGACTGAATTTATCGAAGTGGGCCGAATCCTCAGCAACCAGCAGCACATCAGCCAAATCGCCACACCGCTGCTGCGGGCGGATGGACCGCTTGATATCCTGACCAAAGACAACATCGGCTACCTGGCAAGCTACTCGGTCAGTGGACGGGGAGACGCTTCGGTGCTGCACCTCAAATTCAGACGCGACGGCAACCTGACTGACCAGTACATCATCGACCTGCTCACCGCTGTCGGGGTGGCACCGGGGAAAGCCAGCAGCCTGAGCGAAGCCCACAGCCGCGAAGAAGTGGAATGCGCCCTGTGGAAGATAGAAAAGCGTAAAGATGTGGACGACGCCGCCAAGTATGTCATCGGCATCCTGCGAAACGGCATCAGCGAAAAAGACCTGAGCAACTTCCGCGGACGTGCGCGGCCGAACACCGTCAGTCAGCCGAAAACCGTAGAAATTCAGCATCCTATCACGCGGGAACTCAGCACCCGGACCATACCGGCCCCCGAAGAACCGGCCATGCCGGTCCACACCTTTGAGAGCAAACTCAAGCAGCTGGGCAGTATCGGTCAGCTGAGCAAGGAACAAGCGGCCGTATGCCGGGAACTGGGCGAACAGGGTCTCATCACCCTTGAACACCTGAAAGTCTTCAACCAGACGACCAAAGACCAGGCCGCCGAACAGATCCAAAGGTGGCAAGCGGGCGACCTGGAATTACGGCCTCAGCAAAACTGAGCTCCATAAGACCACAGGCACCTGCACCAGCAGGTGCCTTTTTGCTGCCCCCCATGACCGGTCGGAAGGGGGACACTTCAGGCCCGAACCGGCCAAAAACCAGCCGACTGCCCATTATCTTTTTGTCGAACTCCCATTATCCACTTGTCGAAATTGGACCCAGCCCCCCATTATCCTTTTGTCGAAGTTTGGGAGCCGCCCATTATCCACTTGTCGAAATTGCCATTATCCACTTGTCGAAGTTTGCCCCTCCTCCACTATCCACTTGTCGAAATTGCCATTATCCACTTGTCGAAATGGGGCCGCCGCCCATTATCCACTTGTCGAAATGGGCAGACAGGATGCCGTCCATCACGGCATTTGCCGCCGCCCCTTGATGATGATCATCAAATCTTTTTTTCTTTCTTTGAAAAGATTGATCAACAACAGGGGCAATAAGGGGATAGCGGAGATTCAGGCAGCCATCAGCAGGCGAGGGGTCATCAACCAACCAGATCGGCGAGCTTCCCACTCAGGAGGCTCTACAGGCCCCCAACAAGCCCGCCTCCCAACAGGAAGGCACAAGACGCTCCGCTCCCCCCTTCACGGCGCTCCTGTGAGCTGTAGGCGGCATACCGGCACAGAACGACAGGCCCACTTTCATGGTCTCGGCCAAAAAAGTGGGGACAAACTAGGCCACCCTTGCTGCCCGCCTACCGTCAAACGACTCCCGCTGTCAGCCATCAAAAGCCGTACCAGACGGCATCACTGGCAGGACAAGCCCCCCAAGGGACCAGGGTTGAACCGGCGACCAGCCTCACGGACCGCCTCACCCGGGGAAGCAAGGCCGGCAGATGGCTCAGCAGGGCATTCCAGATTCTGTTATAGGCGTAATCATCGGTCGGCCACTCAATCGGTTCGGCACCACTTGACCCCCAACCACCAAACAGAAACGATGAGGCATGAGCGGAAAAATCTATGATCTGCGTTTCGAGAAAGGCAGCTTTATCGACCTCTCAGTAGGTGACAACTTCACTTCCAGCCCCTCCTGGTGGGCAAAAAGGCTGGGTCAACAGGTCTAGGACAGCCATGAACTGTTGTGGTTTCCATCGTAAGGCATCCACGAGATGCTGAGCACCGTACCGCACCAGACTGACCGCTCTACGACCATGCTTGAGAATGGGGATGGACTGGGTCTGGCTGAGCCAGACCCCCAAGCGCAAACAAAACATCCAGGCCAGTGTCACAAGGCCGAAGAGCCGCTGAAGACGGCTCCTTTCCGTCATCCCAGTCCGCTCCAGGTCGAAGCCTCGCTTCTTGAAGCTGCTGAAGGTGCACTCGATTGACCAGCGCTGCTTGTACAGCTTCCAGGTCTTCCGAGCGCTGAAATCTGTGGCAATGATGACGAGGTCACCTGTGGATGACCTCGTCGCGACCACCCGCATGAGTTCGCCAAACACGAACACCTTTTCGTCGATTTCATGGAAATGACCGTGCTGGACGTGCTTAAACCATTCCTTCCCATTCATGTCGTCCAGCATGTCGCTGTGCCGAATGCGGATCGCCCGCTTGATGCCTTGACGACGGAGAAAACGGAACCACTCCGCACCGATGAACTCACGGTCAGCCACCAGGCCTTGCCAGCGTTTCGCTGGCAAGACGCGGAGGAGCTTCAATACTCAGAACTTGCACCTGAATAGGCGGACAAAAAGCGCTCCCAGAGCTGAAATTCTGGAAGTGTGTACAAACAGGTTTCAGGGGAGCGCACCCATATTCTCTCACAGCGGATTCTGGACATTCCAGAGACGCTGTACCAACGGCGAAGCCTGGAGGCTTCGCTGCACCTTTTCCACAGTCCAGGTCAGAAGACCAAGTTCAGCCAGGCTGAGGGAGTCAGCCCCAGTGCACTCAGCCGTTTCTTCAACATCTACGACTGGGATTCAGACCGTTGCTGGGAAGAGATGCAGGACACCCAATGGCGCATCCTGCTGGATACAGCTCGTCACAAACGCAGACCTCGTCTGCGGCTCAGCGTGGATCTGACCACGGTGGAAAAGGTGGGGACTCAGCTGCCCTATGTCAGTGTCTACAACGGCAGGCACGGCATTCATCTGGTGGTCTTGTTCGCCGAGTATGGGGAACTGAAGTTCCCCATTTCTTACCGGGTCTACCAGGGCAAGTACACCAGCACTCCCGTCACGTTATTGATAGCGGCGTAAGTTGGCGTCCATAAGCTGACGGGGCAGGTGAATATAGCGGACCCGCTGCCAGGCGGTGACAAGCCTCTTTTTCAGCGCTCTGATGGAGTGGGCACAAAAGTTCCCCAACACATTGCGCTTGACGTAGGCCCACACCAACTCGATCGGGTTCAACTCTGGAGCATACGGAGGCAGAAAGATCAGAGAGAGGCGTTCGTGGGAACCCACGAACGCCTGGGTCACTTTCGCGTGATGAATTCTCGCATTGTCCAGCACCACGACGATGTTCCCCTGAACTTGGCGCAGGATGTGCCCAAAGAATCGGATGACTTCTCCACTGCGGATCGCTCTGGATGTTGTGTGCTGGAAGAATCGTCCATCTGAAGTGATCGCCCCAATCGTCGAAAGCTTCTCCCAGTTCGCTCTGAGCGTGACCAGGGGCGTGACGCCCCTGGGTGACCACGTTCGCCTTCGCACGCCTTTCAACGAGAATCCGACCTCATCCAGATAGATGATTGTGGCTCCCTCAGCGACCTTTTTTTTCCAACTCCGGGAGCACCTGTTCCCGCCAGGATGCAATCCGAAGTTCGTTCCGCTCAGCAGCCCGCCCATCTGGCATCTGTGGGCTGAACCCCAACTTTCGTAGGATTTTACGGACGTGATCATGGTGGTACCACACCTCGAAGTGCCGCCCGATCAGCTCTGCCACGCGTTTTGTCGTCCAAGTTTCGTCAGGAAACCCATGCTGCAGAGCACCCTCCCGCAGGAGGGTGCGAAGCTGGTCGTGCTGAGACTCAGTCAGCCGAGCAGGACGACCAGAGCTGACCGTCGCTTGCAAGCTTCCCTTCTTTCTGAGCCGAGCACTCAAAGAAGTCACCGTGAGCACGGAGACGCCGAAGTGAGCAGCAATTTCGCGGTGTGTGTGGCTGCCTTGCTGCAGCCACTCGGTAGCAGCCAGACGCCGCTCTCAAGTTGGGCACGAGAATATTGGTTCGGTTGCCATTCCACGGTCCCTAGAGTTTAGCAGCGCATACTTACGCCGTTATCAATAGCCCTTGACCTGCTGGAAGAGGTGCCAAACTTCGTCGGGAAGCGCTTTCAGGTCTGCGTACTGGCAGACAGTGGATTCGAATCCGCTGTCTTTCTGGACGGTGTGCAGCGCCTGGGTTTTGAGTTCCATGTCCAGCTGCTCATCCCGGAAGGTGCGGTCTGCCCGCCTTTTCTTAGCCTGGGGCATGCTGATACCCGGCATGTGGGCACTCAGGTCGTGATGATTGATGCTCCTCGCGGCAATCATCGCCAGAAGGACGTCAATCAAGCGCTGAAGGGTGTCAATGCGGAGATGACTGGCGTGCGCTTTGAAGTGCTGGGTGAGTGCGGTAGCCTGCTGAGCAGCGGATTCTGTTGTTTTCACACTCTCAGGAAACCGTGAACAGTCGGCCCCATCAAGCTTGATGGGGCCGACTGTTAGTTTTTGCCGTCTGGAACGAGGTCAAACTGAAGTTGTCACCTACTGAGGTGAACGTGATCCTATTGTGGGTGTGCAGGATGAAGACCTCACTTTTACTCATAACTTGCACCTTGCATAGCTGAGCGAATAGCCGTGCTGGTGGAGGAATTCTTGCTCTTTTTGGAGCTGACTCAGAAGATGGTTGAGCCTGACTACGGGGAACAGGGTGTAGAGGGCCAGGCGTGCCGCCTCTTTCAAGGTCATCCCTTCTGAGCGATGCAGCATGGTCAGGGTGAAGGCCAGGAAGACCATCAGAATCCAGCGGTCCAGACCCCTGGCAGTTCGCAGCGCGAACTGCGCCAACCCAAACTGATGCTTCCCTTCTTTGAAAAACGACTCCAGTGCCCAGCGCCGTTTTCCTTCAGCCAGGATGTCATCCCCCTCTAACAGCTCAGACGACACCGCGAAGAATTCGCGGTCCCCACGGTCCATCCTCCCCAGAGACAGCGTTTCCAGAGGCCAGTTGGCGAGGTTGACGTACCCCCCATGCGGACAGTCCGCCACCGTCACCCGCCCAGGATGGTCCGTGCGCCGGTTGCTCCTCACACCCACCACGAACTCGAAACCGAGGCGCTGCACACCTTCCAGAAAGACAGCGGCTTCAAAGCCGCTGTCCGCTAGGACACGTACCCGGAAACGTTTCTTGATGAAGTCCGGCACCTCTTCCAGTAGGTCGAGCGCCAGAGTGACGGGAGTGCTGGTGTACTTGCCCTGGTAGACCCGGTAAGAAATGGGGAACTTCAGTTCCCCATACTCGGCGAACAAGACCACCAGATGAATGCCGTGCCTGCCGTTGTAGACGCTGACGTAGGGCAGCTGAATTCCCACCTTTTCCACCGTGGTCAGATCCACGCTGAGCCGCAGACGAGGTCTACGTTTGTGACGAGCTGTATCCAGCAGGATGCGCCACTGGAAGTCCTGCATCTCTTCCCAGCAGCGGTCTGAATCCCAGTCATAGACGTTGAAGAAGCGACTCAGTGCACTGGGACTGACTCCCTCAGCCTGGCTGAAGTTGGTCTTCTGACCTGGACTGTGGAAAAGGTGCAGCGAAGCCTCCAGGCTTCGCCGTTGGTACAGCGTCTCTGGAATATCCAGAACCTGCTGTGCGAAAATACGGACGCGCTCCCCTGAAACCGGTTGATTCACACCTCCAGAATTTCAGCTCTGGGAGCGCTTTTTGTCCGCCTATTCAGGTGCAAGTTCTGAGTTTTACCCTGCCCAAGGAGCCGGTGCGTGAGCGCCTGCGCGGCATGGAGACCTTCAACCAGCTGCGTGGCGGCGAGTACCTGTTTATGCCTAGCCTGTCGGCGCTGAAGTGGTTGAGTGAGCTGAAGTAAGTCCGGAAACCCGGCGAGTTCGGGAAACCAAGCCAGCCTAGAAACGCGCAAGCCATGATTCGTTCAAAGGAGGACTCATGAATTACGTTAAATACACCCCGGAGGTTGAAGTCAAGCAGCCTGGTGAAGACGAGAAAATCAACGAGGTCGTGCGGCTGATGCACGAGGCCAACGTCAAGGCCTTCGATAAGCACCGCCATGCCATCCGTGACGCCCATGCCAAGCAGCACGGCACTGTGGTGGGCACTCTGGAAATTCCTGAGCTGCCTGAACACCTCGCACAGGGCCTGTTCGCCAAGCCGGCCAGCTACCCGGTGGTCATTCGTTTCTCCAGCGCTCCCGGCGAAATCAGAGACGACAGCGTTCCTGTACCGCACGGTATGGCCATCAAGGTGATCGGCGTGCCCGGCAAAAAGATTTTGCCTGACCATCAGGACGAAGTGACCCAGGACTTCCTGATGGTGACCATGCCGGTGATTCCTTTCGGCACGGTGGATGAATATCTCAAGATGCAGAACGTGATTGCTCTGCAAGACGGAGCTTCCGAAGAAAGCCAGCGTGCTTTTGCAGCCGTAGCCCGCGGTGGCCAGAAGGTGCTGGGCCTGCTGGGCATCAGCGATCCCACCCTGGACGGCATCGCTGCCGAGAATGAGCACCTGCTGGGCCAGACCTACCACACCATGGCTGCCATTCGCTACGGCGACTACATCGCCAAGCTGAGTGCTGCTCCGCTGTCTTCTGAAGTCAAGGCGCTGGAAGGTCAGATTATTGACACTACCAAGAACGCCTCGGCGCAGCGCGACGCCCTGGTGGACTTCTTTCACAAGAACAGCGCCGAGTACGAACTGCGCGCCCAGCTGTGCACCGACCTGGACAAAATGCCGGTGGAAGACGGCTCGGTGGAATGGGACGAAAAGCTCTCGCCTCAGCAGGCTATTGCCCGGCTGGTGATTCCCAAGCAGGAAGCCTACAGCCCCGAACGCCGGGTTTTCTCCGACGACAAGCTGTCGTTTAACCCCTGGCACGCCCTGCCGGAACACCAGCCGCTCGGCTCGATCATGCGCGTGCGGATCAAGGCCTACGAATCCTCCACCGCCTTCCGCCACGATATGAACGTGCAGCCCCGGGTAGAGCCCAAAGACATCAGCGAAATCCCGGATTGATTATATTCTGTCCCGTCCAGGACGAATAAAATCAGGTTATGAGGCGCCTCTAGACCCGAGCCACCAGGGCCTGCACCCGGTGGCCCCGGCCGGGGCGCTTTTTTCCTTTCGTTCCCTTTTTGCCAGCCATCCACAGCATTTCAGGATGCTGGCGCATTCCAGCACCTTCAAGGAGATCCTTATGGCAAAGCAAGATACTCAGCTGCTCGGTTCTGCCAACCCCGAAGAACTCAAGACGCCGTTTTTTCAGGTGCCCACCCACCACCGGGCTTTCAGCCTGGGCGTGATGGCCCTGCCGACCCGTTACACCGACGCAAGCTGCGTGATGGCGACTTTTGAAGTGGACTGGGACGTCGCCAATGAACTGATTGAAGCGCCGGATCTGGAACTGGTCCGTCTGCCCAACGGCAAGGCAGTGATGAACGCCGTCTTTTACGAATACCGCCGCCTGACCAACGGCACGCCCTACAACGAAGCCGGAATTGCGCTGCTGGTCAACCCCAAGGGCTATCCGCTGCCGGCCGACCCCGAAGAGGCTGTGACGTTGCCTTCTGACCGCCGTCAGGTCGGCCAGTACATCGTGGACCTGCCGGTCACCACCGGCCCGGCCTGCGCCGCAGGCATCGACCTGTGGGGCTACCCCAAGTTCGTGACTGAAATCCCCTTTGCGCTGGACGGCAAGAACTTTGCCGGCAAGGTGCTGGACCCCGAGCGGGAAGGCGAGTTCATTATTTCGCTGGAAGGTGAAGCCGGCGCCGAACAGAAGCTGCCCGATTGGCAGGATCTGGTGCTATACTCCAAGTTCGAGGACCAGCTGTTCCGCGCCACGTCCGACACACGCAGTGACGAAGGCTACAGCGCCGAGCCGGGTAACTTCGTGCTGAAGACCTCGGCCACCTCGCTGCACCCGATGGCCGTGCGGATTCGCCGGCTGATTGGCGAAAGCGCCACGCCTAAGCAGGTCGCCTACACCCATCATTTCCAGCTGCGGCTGAACGAAGGGGTCGGTATCTGACCTGAGCTTTTACAGCTGAGACGACAAGAAAAAAGTCCGGGTCTTGCCCTGGCAAAGAGAGAGCGGCGCGCCTGATATAGATTCGGGTGGCGCCGCTCCTCTTTTTTGGCTCCAGGCCCCTATGATGGAGCTTGGCCGGGTCAGTTCCGGCCGTGATTTCCCACAAGGAGCCAACCATGCTAGAGCAACTCAGTCCCCAGCCTGCCGACAAGATTCTGGCCCTGACCGCCGCCTTCCGCGCCGATCCCAGAGAGAACAAGATTGACCTGGGCGTGGGGGTCTACCGCAATGCCCAGGGCCTGACACCGATCAAACGGGCGGTCAAAGCTGCCGAGCGCCGCATCCTGGACACCCAGGACACCAAGGTCTATACGGAACTGACCGGCGACCCGGCCTTTCGCCGCGAACTGACTGGCCTGATTCTGGGCGCAGAGTTGGCACAGGAGCTAGAGCCACAACTGGCCAGCAGCGCCTCGGTGGGTGGGACTGGCGCGGTGCGGCTGGCGCTGGAGCTGGCGCGGGCCGCGAACCCGCAGCTGACGGTGCATTACAGCGATCCCACCTGGCCCAACCACATCACCATCTTGGAAGCGCTGGAGATTCCGCACCGGAGCTACCGCTACTTTGATGCGGCCAGTAGTGAGGTGGACCTGACCGGCATGCTGGAAGACCTGGCCCAGGTTAAAGCGGGCGACGTGGTGCTGCTGCACGGGTGTTGCCATAACCCCACCGGCGCCAACCCTACCCCGCAGCAGTGGCAACAGATTGCCGGGGTTCTGGCCCAGACCGGCGCCCTCCCGCTGGTGGACCTGGCTTACCAGGGGTTCGGAGACGGCCTGGAAGCCGACGCTTTTGCCACCCGTCTGCTGGCCCGCGAGCTGCCGGAGGTATTGATTGCCGCTTCCTGCTCCAAGAATTTTGCCATTTACCGCGAGCGCACCGGCCTGCTGATCGCCAAGTCACGGGCAGAGGGACGTGCGACGGTGCAGGCCAACATGGCGGCGCTGAACCGCCAGAATTTCTCCTTTCCGCCCGATCACGGTGCCCGGGTGGTCAGCACCATCCTGGAAGACGCAGAGTTGTGTGCCGACTGGCAGAGTGAACTGGAAGACGTGCGGCTGAGCATGCTGGAGCTGCGTGAGCAGCTGGCCGCCGAACTGCGTGAGCGCACCGGCAGCGACCGTTTCGACTTTATCGCCCGGCACCGGGGCATGTTCTCGCGCCTGGGCGTGACGCCCCAGCAGGTAGACCAGCTGCGCGAGGAATACGGCATCTATATGACGGCCGATTCCCGGGTGAACATCGCCGGGCTGAACTCCCAGACAGTTCCGCTGCTGGCCGACGCTGTGGCAGAGGTGATTGCGGAGTCCTGAAGGAGAAGCTGAGGTTGCAGGAAAAAAAGAAAAGAGGCGGGTGCGCGCCGGCGCGCCTCTTTTTTGTCCTTCAACCGGCAAACACGCCCCACAGCAGATAGCCGTTCAGGAGAATCAACACGGCAGCAATCAGCCAGCCGAGCAGGTTGACCGGCCGGCTGCTGATCAGCCCGCCCATGATGTCGCGCCGTGCGGTAAAGACCAGCAGCGGCACCAGTGCGAACGGCACGCCAAAGCTGAGAATCACCTGCGAGAGCACCAGGGTCTGGGTGGGGTCCATGCCGGCCAGAATCACCACAAAGGCCGGCAGCATGGTGATGGTGCGCCGCAGCCACAGCGGAATGCTGAAATTCACGAAGCCCTGCATGATGACCTGCCCGGCCAGGGTGCCGACCACGGTGCTGCTCAGCCCACTGGCCAGCAGAGCTAGGGCAAACGCCACCGACGCTGCGCTGCCCAGCAGGGGAGTCAGCGTATGGTAAGCCGTTTCCAGGTCGCCGGCATTTTCTATGCCCTTGCCGTGAAACGTCGCGGCAGCGATCGCCAGCATCGCCATGTTGATCAGGCCCGCCAGGCCCATCGCCAGCACCACGTCTATCCGGTTGAGCCGCGCCAGCCGCTGCTTCTGGCTGTCGTTCAGTGCTTCGACCCGGTCCTGGGTCAGCGCCGAGTGCAGGTAAATCACGTGCGGCATTACGGTGGCGCCGATCATTCCGACCGCCAGATACACGCTCTGGGGCCCGCCGAATGAGGGCACCAACCCGCGCCCTATGTCGGCCAGCGCCGGGTGCGCCAGCACGAACTGCACCAGATAAGCCAGGCCGATCATCAGCACAAAGGCGCCGATCACCAGTTCCATGACGCGGATGCCGCGCCGCTGCAAACTGAGAATCCAGAAGGAAATAATGGCGGTCACGACGGCGCCCCAGAACAGCGGCAGGCCGGTAAGCAGCTGAATAGCGATGGCGGCGCCGATGAACTCGGCCAGGTCGGTGGCCATGGCGACCAGTTCAGCCTGAATCCAGTAAAACCACACCAGTGGACGGGGCCAGCGGTCCCGGATCAGCTGCGGCAGGTTTTTCCCGGTGGCAATGCCTAGCTTGGCGCTGAGGCTCTGGATCAGCATCGCCATCAAGTTGGCGGCCAGGATGACCCACAGCAGCTGATAGCCGAAATCGGCGCCGCCCTGAATATTGGTGGCGAAGTTGCCCGGGTCCATATAGGCGATTGAAGCAATCACAGCTGGGCCGATAAAAGGTACGATGCGCGCCAGCCCACGGCGGGTGGACCGGCCTTCCAGGACGGCCCGGGACTGATCTTCTAACCGCTGGTCCAGCTGCTTAGCCTGAGTTTCGTTATGAGACATAATGCTGCATCCTCCATTTCAGCGAGCGGCTCTTGGGGGCACATTGCCCTAAACCATAATTTAGAGTAGTCTAAATCCATGGCCGAGTCCAGTGGCTTTACTCCCGTCGTTGAGAATTACCTCAAGCAGCTGTATCTGTTGGGCGAACAGGGCAAAGGCCCGGTCAGCACCACCGCCCTGGCCGGGGCGCTGGAGGTCTCACCGGCCAGCGTAACCAGCATGTTCCGGAAGCTGGCCGAGCAGGGCCTGCTGGCCCATGAGCCTTACCGGGGCGCGCAGCTGACCGCTGCCGGCCAGCGGGCTGCGCTGGAAATCCTGCGCCATCACCGCCTGCTGGAGCTGTTTCTGCACCGGCTGGGCATGCTGCTGGACGAGGTTCATGAGGAAGCCGAGCTGCTGGAACACGCCGTATCGGAGCGGCTGGAAAGTTACCTGGCTGCCTGGCTGGGTGATCCTGCCTACGACCCGCATGGCGACCCCATCCCCACCCTGGCGGGCGAGGTGCCGCAGCGCTCTGAGTGCCGGCTGACCAGCCTGAAGGCAGGCGACCACGCCCTGATTTCGCGGGTGCCGCACCGGGACGCCCAGCAATTGCGCGCCCTGATAGATGCCGGACTGGAGCCGGAAGCTGAGGTGGAACTGCTGGCCGCCGACACAGCGCTGGGCACCGTACAGCTGGCAGTGACCTCGCCGCTTTCGGTCAGCCGGACGGCAACCGTGACCCTGTCGCTGGCGGTGGCTGCTGACGTAATGGTGCGGGTTTCGCCGCCTGAGCCGGAGCGCTGAGCAGCCCCAGGTCGTTTGAGACAGCTTTTTAAGGCATGTGAAGCCGCTGCCAGAGTGCTGAAACACAGCGAGGTCCAGGGTCTGCCCTTGACCTTTTTTATCTTTACCGGGGCGTGCCTGGCCGGAACGGCAACTGGCAAGCCAGATTACAGACTAACCTGTACCTATACGTATAGGTTTAGGTCATGTCGTCCACGCTTTCTTCTGAACCTGCTGCCGTCATCCCCGATGCTTCCGAGCCCAGGCGCCGCAACATCGCCGCCTGGGCTGTTACGGCCGCCTGCCTGATCGCTTTTATGGGTGTGGGTGTGGTGGACCCGATTCTGCCGGAAATCGGCAAGCAGCTGGGGGCCACGCCTCCTCAGGTGGAGTTGCTGTTCACCACCTACCTGGGCGTGATGGCGGTCATGACCCTGTTCGCCGGCAACATCAGTACCCGCTTTGGCCGGCGGCGGGTGGCGCTGGTGGGCCTGGCTCTGATTGCGCTGTTTGCCGCCGCCTGTGGCCTGAGCGGCAGCATTCCGGCGCTGGCAGTGTTCCGTGGTGGCTGGGGCTTGGGTAACGCGCTGTTCACGCCCACCGCTTTGGTGCTGCTGCTGGCCCTGATCGGGCACGCTGAGAAGGCCATCATGCGCTACGAGGCCGCCATCGGCCTGGGCATGAGCATGGGCCCACTGCTGGGCGGGTTGCTGGGTGCTCACAGCTGGCGCTTTCCTTTCTTTGGCGCCGCCACGCTGATGCTGCTGGCGCTGGCTTCGGTGGCCGCCCTGGTCAAGGTGCCGGAAAGCAAGGACCCGGTCCGTCCTATCAGTGATGTGTTCCGCGCCTACTCGCGCCCGGCTTTCCTGGCGGTGGGCGTCACCGGCCTGCTGTACTATTTCGGCTTTTTCCTGTTGCTGGGCTACACCCCGCTGTTCCTGCACCTCAGTACCCTGAACCTGGGACTGACCTTTTTCGGCTGGGGCATCCTGCTGGGCCTGGGCAGCACCAAGCTGGCCGAGGTGCTGCTGCGTAACGCCAAGGCGAGCCATGTGGTGATGGGCTCGCTGGCGGGCCTGACCCTGATCTTCCTGCTGCTGGGCTTTGCTCCGGTCGCTTCCGGAGTCAAGGTTGGTCTGGTGGTGCTGAGCGGTGTGTTGTTCGGCCTGATGAACGCCACCATGACCACCCTCAGCGTGGAAGTCAGCCATATGCCCCGGCCCACGGCGACGAGCGCCTATAACTTCCTGCGCTGGCTGGGTGCCGCCGCCGCGCCGGTGGGCAGCGGCCTGATTGCCGAGCGGATGGGCGCGCCGGTGCCTTACGCTTTTGGCGCAGGCGCTGTGGTGCTGGGTCTGCTGATCACGGCGGTGGCTGCCCGTCAGATTGACGCGGCGCGGGCCACCGACCCCCACGTCCACTGAGCCCGGAGACATCAGCCATGCGCCCAATGACCGCCACATTTCTCCGCTTTTCCCGGCCGGACGCCTGTCATGGTCAGCGGCCGGGCCTTTCTCTAGACTGGAGCCTATGACCGCTGCACCCAGCCCCGAATCGGCCACCCTGTACCGGGTGGGAGAGGTGGCCTCCCGCCTGGGCATGACCCTCAGGACCCTGAAGTACTACGAGGAACTGGGTCTGGTCACTCCGCAGCGCAGTGGTAGCCGTTACCGCCTTTACAGCGAGGCCGACGTGCAGCGGCTGGAACGCATTCGGCGGATGCGGGCGATGGGCCTGAGCCTCAGCACCATTCAGGCCACCTTTACACACCCTCAGGAAAGCGACGCCGAGGGCCGGCAGGTGCTGACCCGCGGCGCCCTGGAGGCGTTAGAGCAGGACCTGGGCGGCCAGCTGACCGTGCTGACCGAGCGGATTCAGGCCACCGAAAAGGAACTGAAGGACGCCCGTGCCCTGCGCCGTGAGGTGCAGCGCGACCTGGACTATGTGCAGCAGCGCCTGGGCGGCAAGCAGGTCAGTGACCTGCTGCGCGAGTCCGGCGGCAGCTGAACGGCTCCCCGAGAACGGCCCATGCGCCCCGGCTCACGTTAAGATGAGCCAGGGCGCGCCGCTGACGTACATATCGCAGCCGGCGCGCCAAGGTGAAAGATGTGGGAAGAACTTCAGCTACAGATTGTTAAGCCCTCGGCCTGGTTCAAGTTTGCGCTGAGCGTGGTCATCACGGTGACCCTCTACCGCCTGGGCATGACCCTGCTGCGCTGGCTGCGGCCCCGCATGAACGCCCGGCTCTACCCGGTGCTGCATGGCCTGTGGCTGCTGCTGACCCTGGTGGTGTTCCTGGGCCTGGCCACCCAGGCGTTTTACCTGACCTCCAGCCCACTGTTTGACCTGGGCCTGGCTGTGCTAGACGGCCTCAAGGCCACGGTGGGCCAACTGCTGCTGATCGTGGCCCTGGCGCTGGTCGCCTGGTCGCTGATCGGTGAGGCGGCCGGGCGCATCGTACCCAGCGACGATTTCAACCGCCGCACCGTGCGGGTGCGGACCCTCAAGAGCGTGGTGGAAAGCACCCTCAAGGCTGTGGTGGTCTTTATGGCCCTGATCGCCGCCCTGCAGACAGTCGGCATCAACGCCACCAGCCTGCTGGCCAGCGCTTCGGTGCTGGGTCTGGCTGTCAGCTTCGGGGCGCAGAGCCTGATCAAGGACGTGTTCAACGGCTTTTTTATCCTGCTCTCTGACCAGTACGGCGTGGGCGACGATATTGATCTGAACCTCAGCGCGGTGTCGGGCACGGTGGAGGCGCTGGACCTGCGGACCACCTCGGTGCGCGACATCAGCGGGGCGCTGCACATCATTCAGAACGGCCAGATCAACACCATCACCGTCAAGAGTAAGGACTGGGCGCGGGTGGTGGCCACGGTGGACGTGGCTTACGAGGCCGATGTGGACGGCGCCATCCGGGTGCTGGAGCAGGTCAGCCGAGAGCTGTACGCTGACGCCGCCTGGAAAGACTATTTTCTGGATGAGCCGGACATTCAGGGCGTCACCGAGCTGGGCGTAGATGCCGTGACCCTGCGGGCGCTGTTCAAGGTGCGGCCCAAAAGCCAGTACGCCGTGGGCCGCGAGTTCAACCGCCGCATCAAGATTGCGATGGACGAGGCCGGCATCAGCATTCCCTATCCCAAGCGCCGCATGAGCTTTGGCAACGCACCGCTGGAAATCCGCTTGGTGACCTCGGAGGATGCGGTGAACGAAGGCAGCGAAAAGGAGCGCCCCACCGGGCAAAACCGCCAGAATCCCCCCGTGACGCCCTCTTTCAGCCGGGACGCCGACTGAGTTAACTGGAGAGCCGCTGCTGAGGTTTTTCTTTCACCCTGCAGCGGCTTTTTCTGTTGGTCAGGTATCTAGGCTCAGACGTCGAACTGCAGCGGCTTGACCTGAATGAACTTGCCGGTGTCGCGCAGAGTCTGTGCGGCGGTTTCGGGCAGAGCCTCGTCCAGATAAATGATGGCGATGGCGTCGTCGCCCTGTGCGGAGCGGCCCAGGGTAAAGTTGGCGATGTTGGCCCCCAGGTTGCCCAGCGTCATCCCCAGCGAACCGATCACGCCGGGCACGTCCTTGTTACGGGTGTAGAGCATGTGCTCGCCCACTTCAGCGTCCAGGTTGATACCGCGAATCTGAATAAAGCGCGGTTTGCCGTCGCTGAATACGGTGCCGGCAACAGAACGCTCGCCGCTCTGGGTGGAGACGTCCAGCCGGATAAAGCCGTCGAACCCGCTTGTCTGGTCCTGAGTGGTGGTGGAAAGCTGAATGCCCTTTTCCCGGGCCATCAGCGGCGCCGAAACCATATTGGCGTCAGGGTTGGAGGGCTTCATGATGCCGGAAATCAGCGCAGCATTCAGCGCATTGGTGTTCAGGCCAGCGGCGGTGCCGTCGTATGTGATCCGCACCGAGGACATCGGTTCGCTTACCATCTGGCCCACAAAAGCGCCCAGGTGCCGCGCCAGCTTGATCCAGGGGCCCATCAGGGCAGCTTCCTCGGCGGTGACCGAGGGCATGTTCAGGGCGTTGTGCACGGCACCGGTCAGCAGGTAATCGGACATCTGCTCGGCCACCTGCAGCGCCACGTTCTCCTGTGCCTCGGTGGTTGAGGCGCCCAGGTGCGGCGTCGCCACCACGCCCGGCAGGCCGAACAGCGGCGACTCCCGCGCCGGTTCCTCTGCAAACACGTCCAGCGCGGCGCCGGCCACGTGTCCGCTGCGTAGCAGCTCGGCCAGGGCTTCCTCGTCTATCAGGCCGCCGCGGGCCGCGTTGATGATGCGCACGCCCGGCTTGGTCTTCTGAAGATTCTCCCTGGAGAGCAGGTTGCGGGTCTTGTCGTTGAGCGGCACGTGCAGCGTGATGAAATCGGCACGGGCCAGCAGTTCGTCCAGCTCGACTTTCCGCACGCCCAGTTCCAGGGCGCGTTCCTCGGAGAGGAAGGGATCGTAGGCGATCACTTTCATGTGCAGGCCGCGGGCCCGGTCCGCCACGATAGAGCCGATGTTGCCGGCCCCGATCAGGCCCAGCGTCTTGTTGAACAGCTCCACGCCCATGAAACGGTTTTTCTCCCACTTGCCGGCGTGGGTGGAAGCACTCGCTTCGGGCAGCTGCCGTGCCACCGCGAACATCAGCGCAATGGCGTGCTCGGCAGTGGTCACGCTGTTGCCGAAAGGCGTGTTCATCACGATGATGCCTTTTTTGGAGGCAGCGGGGATGTCCACGTTGTCCACACCGATGCCGGCGCGGGCAATCACTTTGAGGTGTTCGGCCCGCTCCAGCAACTCGGGCGTCACTTTGGTGGCAGAGCGGATGGCCAGGCCGTCATACTGACCGATCACCTCGGCCAGCCGGGCCGGGTCCTTGCCCAGTTCGGGCTGATAATCGACTTCGACGCCCCGGTCACGGAAAATCTGGACAGCGGTTTCCGACAGTGCGTCGGATACGAGAACTTTGGGTGCCATAGGGAATGCTCCTTCCGGGCAGGGCCGTGGGGCCTGCGGTGGGGGTGAGACGGTATAGGACAGGGAGGGAAAAAGTGAGAAAAAAGTGCCGTGGTGCCGTAGGAGTTTCAGCCCAGCTGGGCAATTTCGGCCTGGAAAGCGTAGTCAAGCCAGGGCATCAGCGCCTCAACGTCGCTTTTCTCCACGGTGGACCCACACCAGATACGCAGACCCGCCGGAGCGTCGCGGTAGGCGCCCAGATCGAAGCCGGCGCCGGCCTTCTCGATGCGGCCGGCGACCGCTTTGGCAAAAGCCGCTGCGTCGTGAATGCGTTCGTCGGTGAATTTCAGGCACACCGAAGTGGTCGAGGCGGTGGCCGGATCACTCGCCAGATTGGCGATCCAGGGCCGGGCCGCCACAAAGTCGCTGACCACCTGCGCGTTGGCCTGCGAGCGGGCGATCAAGCCCGGCAGCCCGCCGACCGACTGCGCCCATTTCAGCGCCACCAGATAATCTTCCACGCACAGCATGGACGGCGTATTGATGGTCTCTCCCTTGAAGATGCCCTCGATCAGCCGGCCGCCCTGGGTCAGCCGGAACACCTTGGGCAGCGGCCAGGCCGGGGTATAGCTTTCCAGGCGCTCTACTGCGCGCGGCGAGAGAATCAGCACGCCGTGCGCGCCCTCGCCGCCCAGCACTTTCTGCCAGGAGAAGGTCACCACGTCCAGCCGGTCCCAGGGCAGTTCCATCGCGAAAGCCGCCGAGGTGGCGTCACAGATGGTCAGACCTTCCCGGTCGGCTGGAATGAGGGCGCCGTCCGGCACCCGCACGCCGGAGGTGGTGCCGTTCCAGGTGAACACCACGTCACGGCTGAAATCTACCTCGCTGAAATCCACGATCTCGCCGTAAGGGGCGCGGCGGACCACCGGGTCCAGCCGCAGTTGCTGTGCCACGTCCTTGACCCAGCCGTCGCCGAAGCTTTCCCAGGCCAGTACCTCCACACCGCGCGCGCCCAGCAGGCTCCACAGCGCCATTTCCAGCGCGCCGGTATCGGACCCCGGCACGATGCCGATCCGGTAACTGTCCGGGACGCCCAGCACTTCCCGGGTCAGGGCAATCGCTTCGGCCAGCTTGGCCTTGCCGCCAGCGGCCCGGTGTGAGCGGCCCAGGGGCGCATCTTCCAGCATGGACAGCTGGAAGCCGGGAATCTTGGCGCAGGGGCCAGAGGAAAAACGCGGGTTGGCCGGCCGCGTCGCCGGGATCGTGGCGTCATTCATAGTCCCTTATAAATATACGGGTAGAGACAGGCAGGCCAGGGTACTGCCGCAGTGACACTGCCGCCCCCGGCCCGCCGGATTGTTTACTCTAGGCAGTGGCCCTATGTACACCGTCACCCTGATTACCGCTCCCACCGCCCGAACGCTGAGTGCCCCCGCTGTAGCTGGGCTATTGGAGCACTGGCAAGGGCAAGGCCTGCGCTGGCTCGCGCCCGGTGCGGCCGCCGAATTCAGCGTGCCGGAGTTGCCCGCCGATCACTGGCCGGTCTGGGAAGAGTGGCAGGCCCAGCGCACCGATCTGGTGATTCAGCCGAGCGCCGGCCGCCGCAAAAAAATGCTACTGGCCGATATGGATTCCACCATGATCGAGCAGGAATGCATCGACGAGCTGGCGGCGGCGGCCGGCTTCGGCCCCCAGGTGGCCGCCATTACGGCCCGTGCCATGAACGGCAAACTGGATTTTGAGGGCGCCCTACTGGCCCGGGTGGGCCTGCTGCGTGGGCTGCCCCAGCCGGTGATCGCTCAGGTGCTGGACGAGCACATTACCCTGAGTCCCGGCGGCCGGACTCTGCTGGCCACCATGAAAGCGCAGGGGGCCTATGCAGCGCTGGTGTCGGGGGGGTTCACGGCTTTTACCGCCGCTGTGGCCGCGCAGCTGGGTTTCGATGAGCACCGCGCCAACACCCTGCTACTGGAAGGCGGCCGGCTGACCGGCGAGGTGGCCCGGCCGATTCTAGGCCGTCAGGCCAAGGTGGCGGCGCTGCTGGACATCACTGCCCGGCTGGGACTGGAGCCCGACGATGTTCTGGCGGTGGGCGACGGCGCCAACGACCTGGGCATGCTGGAGCTGGCCGGAACCGGCGTGGCCCTGCATGCCAAGCCTGCTGTGGCAGCCCAGTGCGAGGTCCGGATCAACCACGGTGACCTGACGGCGCTGCTTTATCTGCAGGGTTACGCTGAAAGCGAGTTCGTGTCCGTATGAAAGACGCTGCCCCACATATGGCGCAAGACGAACGGCCCATCATTCTGGTGGCCGGCAGTGCCAATCTCGACTTCGTGACCCGTGTTCCGCAGCTGCCGCGGCCCGGCGAGACGGTGCTGGGGCCGTCCTACCACACCGCGCCCGGCGGCAAAGGGGCCAATCAGGCGGTGGCCTGCGCCCGCGCCGGCGGCCGGACCGCTTTTCTGGGTGCGCTGGGTCAGGACTCTTTCGCCGGAACATTGCAGGCTTCCCTGCGCGAAAGCGGCGTGCAGGACCGCACTGTCCGGGTGGACGCCCCGACCGGCGCCGCCTTCATTACCGTTTCCGAGAAAGGCGAGAACAGCATCGCGGTGGCGGCCGGCGCAAATGCCTGGCTGGCCCCGGAGCATCTCCCTGACCTGAGCGGCGTATCGCACCTGTTGCTGCAGCTGGAAGTGCCTGTAGGCACGGTGCAGGCTTTTGCGGCAGCCGCGCGGGAAGCCGAGGTTCAGGTGATCCTGAATGCCGCCCCGGCCGGGTCACTGAATGCGGACCTGTTGAAGCTGGTTGATCTCCTGATCGTCAATCAGGGTGAGCTGGAGGCGCTGGTGGGCGCCGGAGCGCTGGACGAGCAGCTGCGCCGCGCCCAGGCGGCTGGCCCACAGACTGTGGTGGTGACCCTGGGCGGGGAAGGCTGCCTGGCCCTGAGCGGCTCAGAGCAGCTGCGCTTGCCGGCTTTCTCGGTCAAGGTACAAGACACCACGGCGGCGGGCGATACTTTTGCCGGAGTCCTGGCCGAGGGGTTGGCGGCTGGAAGGCCACTGGCAGAGGCGCTGGAGCGGGCCATAGTAGCCAGCGCGCTGGCCTGCACCAGCGCGGGCGCCCAGCCCAGCATTCCCTGGGCCGATGAAATTGAAGCGGCCTGGGCTGCCGTGGCTGAACGCTGAAGGTCACTGGGCTTTAGCGTTCAGCCACGGCAGGATGGTGGACTCGGACAACCCCCGCCCAGTTGGCGAACAGTCAGCGAACCTCGTACCAGTGCGCCGACAGGGCCGGCAGGGTGCCGGTCGCAGCCGAGCCCTGCAGTTTCAGGCCGCTGGGCCGTCCGGCGAACAGGGGCCGGAGCTGTCCTACTTTGCCCGGCAGCTGAACCCGGACGGTCTGGCCGGCTCGCTCGTCAAGGCTGAGCACCTGCAGGTAGCGGCGGCCACCATAGGTCCACAGGTGGGCTGTGGCCTGCTGATTGCTGGCCGTGACCGGCAGTTCGCTGCGTTCACCCTCGGTCAGGACAGGGGCCAGCAGTTTCACCTCGCTGGCCAGTTCGCGCAGTTCGCTATGCAGGCCCGGATAGCGGGCAAGGTCGTTGGTGCGGTCCAGATAGGTGTAATACAGGATGCCCTTGACTCCGGCTGCAATCGCCTGATTGGTCATACTGTTCAGCTCGGCCGGGGTGGGGTAGCGGCCGTCTTCCCAGCGAAAGCTCTGCAGGTTGGCAATCGGCATGGTGCCCCGGGCCTGGGCCTCTTTGACCAGGCGGGTCATCACAGGGTAGACCACGTTCACAGTGTCACCGCCGCCAACCGGGTAGCTCTGGTTGCCCACTGCGTCGGCCCGGCCGAAGTATTCAGTGTGGCTGTTGGCAAAGGAAATCGCCATGCTGGTGTAGGTCAGATGATCGGCGTCGAGCCGCTTGACGTTCTCGCTCCGCCGCTGCAATTCTGCCGGGGCCACCAGGTTGTTGCAGTCGTCGGCCACCATCCAGCCCAGCAGCGCCGGATGATCTTTCAGCGCACGCACCGAGGTGTCGTTGTAGTCCTCGACCATCAGTTTCATGCCGCGGGCCTGGGCGGCGTCCATCAGGTGACGGTAGCTGGCCAGGTCTTCCTCGGGGTCGAACATGGTGGCGTTCATGGTGTTGAATCCCAGGTCGGCGATGGCGTTCATGTCGCGCATGCGCCGCTCGGCGTTGCCGGCCCACGACACATGATAAAAGCCCATCGGGAACATGGCCTGGCCGCTTACCATCAGGGTGCCGTCGGGCCGCACTTTGGCGGTGCTGGGGCCGCTGGCCTTTTTGGGGGCCCGCGCCAGGGCCAGCAGGCCCTCAGTGGGCGAGGGTTCGCTGGCAGTGACAGCCGTTTCGGTCTGTTCGGGAAGTTCGAGCGCAGCATTAGCAGAGCAACCAACCATAATCAACCCTAGCAGGCTGAGCATCAGTCCGGATTTTTTCATGATGACTTCCTTCGGTGGCCCGGCCGACTTCAAGGCTGAAGTCCCGTAGGCTTTGCGTCCCCTCCTCACAGAGGGTTTGCCGTTATCGAGAAGTGAAAGAGAGCAGGATGAGGTGTGCTGGCGGCCGCCGGCTTATAGCAGAAGCTGCTCTGAACTACCGCCTAGCATAAGGGTTTATAAATAACCGTTTTCATACAAAATCGATGTGTCAGCTCTGGCGGATGCGGCGGAACTGACTCAGCGCATCCGCACAACCGTGACCTGTAAAGGGGCCAGGGTGCCGGTAACCGCCTCACCGCTGTGTTCCAGCGTGGCCGTTATGACGCTGCCGACGGTGTCCCAGCGGGTAGGTGTCTCTGGAAGCTGGAGCTGCACCGTCTGCGTTTGGCGGCGGTTGGTGTTGACCGCGATCAGGTAGCCCTGCTCCTGACTGCTGGCGTCCCGGCCGCGCAGGTAAGCAGTCAGGGGCGCCTGGGTAATGTCGGCTTCATGGCTGAGTGGCAGCAGTTCGCCGTCCAGCAACAGGGGAGAGAGCTGCGCCACTTCCTGTGACAGCTGCTGAAACCCGCGCCACAGGAACGGCTCGCCGTCCAGATCACTCTCGGTGGCGCGGTAAGCGTAATACACCACGCCCTTGGCGCCGGCCAGCAGCGCCTGATAGGTCATGTTGCGGACCTCGTCGGGGGTGGGCTTGGCGGTGCCCCAGAAGGAACTCTGCAGGTTGGCAATGGGCACACGGCCCTGGGCCAGTGCGCTCTCGACAGCGCTATGCATGGTCCGGTAGGTGACGCTGATGTCGTCGTTACCGATAGGATAGCTCTGGTTGCCAATCAGGTCGGCGGTACGGAAAAGGGCGGGGTCCGGTTTTTCCTGTCCCACTGCCAGGCTGAGATAAGTCAGCTTTTCAGGGTTAAGGGCCCTCAGCTGCTCGCTGCGCCCGGCCGCCTGCTGCGCTGCCAGCGGTGTGGTGACGTCATCGGCCACCTTGAAGCCCAGCAGGGCCGGATGGTGCCCGATGCTCTGCTGAGTTTCGGGCGAAAGCCCATAAGGAATCACGAAGATGCCGGCCTGCTGGGCTTGATCCAGCACTCCTGCAAAGCTGGCGCTGTCCTGGTCGTCGACCGGCTCGGTCACGATCAGGTTGAAGCCGGACTGCGCGAGTCGCTGGATGTCCTGGGCGCGGCGCTGCGGCGTGCCCTGCCAGGCCCAGGAGACATGGTAAAAGCCGAACGGGAAAAAGGAGTGGCCATTGACCAGTACTGTGCCGTCGGCGCGGTGGGTAATGGTGGTGGCGGCAGCCTCCTGCAGCTGGGTGTCGGGTGCCAGCAAGGCGGTCCCGCCCGGGTCTGTTGCGGCCGGCTGCAGCATCTGGCAGCTGCTTAGCCCTGCTATCAGCAGGGAAGCCAGGACCGGCAGCCGGGCAGGAGCCGCGTGGCGGAAAAGCAGTGACATTTCAGGACTGTAAGGCACCAGCATGAGACCTGCGCCCGGCCTCTTCCTCATCTGGCCTGAGTCGGCCCACTGAACCTCACCTCAGCGCAGCAGCAGGTGCAGCCGCTGCCGCTCCTGATCAGACACCAGGTAGTACCATAGCCCCTCAATTCTGCGGTTTTCTCCGGCTGGCTTCAGGGTACTTTGGTGCTGCAGGGCATAGGCCTGGGTACGGCGCAGTGCCACGACTTCCGAAGGTGAGAAGTTGGTGCGAACCTGAGACTGCAGCTGCGGCAACAGGGCCTGAAGTTCCTCGGGCGAGCGGCTTCCCAGGGCCGTCATCAGGCTGCGGATCACCTCCTGCTGCCGCTGATTGCGGCCCAGGTCTCCCCGGGGGTCTTGCTTGCGCATCCGGGTGTAGGCCAGGGCCTGCTCTCCATTGAGCCTGACCGGCCCCGGAGTGAACTGCTGACCGTCGAGTTCAAAGGCGAAAGGCGGATTGACCTGCACCCCGCCGACCAGATCAATGGCCCGTTTGAACCCGTCCATGCTGACTTCCACGAATTTATCCATCGGTATACCCAGAAAGTGTTCCACTGCCAGAGTTTGCAGGGTGGGGCCGCCCAGAGCGTAGGCCGCATTGATCTTGCTCACCTCATGCTCTGGAATCTGCACCCGGGTGTCGCGGGGAATGCTCAGAAAGGTCAGTTGCTGGGCCACCGGGTCAAAGGTCAGGACCACCAGCACATCGGCCCGGCCACTGCCCAGTTGTGGCTGGTCGTTGCCCATCAGCAGGATGTGCAGCTTGACGTTGGTCTGAAGGCGCTGGGTAAAGTCGGTCGGTGCGACCCCGGCGGCCGGCGCGGGGCCGGCAGGTGCCTGCCCTGACACTGCCCGCTCAGTCTCTGCCGCACTGGTCTGAGGACGCTGAACCGATCCTGTATCTCTAGGCGTCCGTGCCGCGCTCTGGGCAGCTGAGGCCGCTGCTGTTGCCGGTTGCGCTGAATTTATGTTGCTCGTCCCGGCCGCTGGTAGCTCCCCATGCGGCTGTGGGCTGTCCTTGGTCTCAGCGCTGGAAGCCTTGGAGGAGGCCACGGCAGCTCTGGACTCCGGCCTATTGCCGCTGGCTGGCGTTGTCTGGCTGGCCGGCGCCGGCCGGTAACGTCCCCACGACACCGGCCGGTCAGGGGGCGGCGGGGGCAACTGAGCGAATACCGGGTCGTCCAGCACGCCCGGAAGGGGAGGGAAGCTGTCGCCTTCCAGCTCGTAGTAGACACTTTGGCCCAGCCGGCTGACCTCCTGCTGGCGCTGGTAGAGCAGCAGCCCGGCGGCCAGCGCCAGCAGGAGCACCGTCCACAGCCACCACCATCCGCGCCTCATCTGCCGAGTATACCGTGGGGCTGTTCCCGGCTGCCCGGACAGTTCTGACTGCAGGACGCAGGTTATGCTGTGGGGAGACCTCTGCCGATGACCCCCGACTCTCCTGCCACTTCTCCGGATCCTGCGCCGGCCGCTCCGCCGCCTGGCCTGCGGTCCGGCATGCTCTGGACTGTGCTGGGCCAGGGCGTCTATTCGGCGGCTCAGTGGCTGATGGTGATTGTCCTGGCGCGCAGCGGCGGTACCGAAGATGTGGGACGTTACTCGCTGGGCCTGGCGCTGACGGCGCCTCTGTTCCTGCTGCTGGGCCTGCAATTGCGGGCAGTGCAGGCCACCGACGCACGCGGAGAGTTCGGGTTCCGCGATTACGCCACGGTGCGCCTGCCCAGCATGGGGCTGGGGCTGGGGCTGACTGCAGCGCTGGCCCTGCTGTATCCGCAGGCCAGTGGCCCGGTCTGGTGGCTGGGTGTGGCCAAGGCCCTGGAAGGCGGCAGCGACCTGATTTACGGTCTGATGCAGCAGCGCGAGCGCCTGGACTGGATTGCGCAGTCTACCTTGCTGCGCGGCCTGGCGGGGCTGGCCCTGCTGAGTCTGATCTATCTCCTGACCGGCCAGCTGACTCTGGCGACCATGGGCGTCGCCGCAGCGGGTTTGGGCACCCTGCTGCTGTTCGACCTGCCGCGGGCGCGCCGGCTGGCCCCGGGCCGTTGGTGGGCCGGCAAACCAAACGCTGCGCTGCTGCGGCTGGCGCTGCCGCTGGGGCTGGTCATTGCGCTGGTGTCACTGGGGACCAACTTGCCGCGGCTGATTGTGGAACGGCAATTGGGCGGTGAAGCGCTGGGCATCTACGCGGCACTGAGTTATGTCTCGGTGGCGGGCAGCGTCTTTGTGGTGGCGCTAGGTACCGCCCTGACCACCCGTCTCTCGCAGGTGTTTGCCCGTGGTGACCGCGCCGGTTTCCTGCGACTGACCCTGTTGCTGATGGCAGGTGCGGGGGGCGCGGGCCTGGCGCTGACCGCGCTCAGCGCCCTGGGTGGTCAGCCCCTACTCGCGCTGCTATACGGCGCCGAGTACGCCGCGCAGCACCGGGCCTTCTTCTGGCTGAACCTGGCCGGTGCGGCCGGGTATCTGGCCTCTTCACTGGGGTTCGCCGTCACAGCAGCCCGGCGGTTCAAGGAACAGCTGCCACTGTTTGCCGCCGTTACAGTGGTGCTGGCCCTGGCCTGCTGGTGGTTTATTCCCCGCCAGGGCTTGCTGGGCGCCGCAACGGCCAGCCTGATCGGTGCTTTCACGCAACTGGCCGGCAGTTGGCTTATCGTAAGGCAGGCCCTCAGAGACCTTCCTGAGCCGGCCGTTTCCCCCGCCCCTCCTGACCCTTTCCCTGGAGCTCCCTGATGAACCCCGCTGCTTCACCCTCTTCCCAGCCCCCGGTCCGCGTGCTGCACCTGACTGGCAACCTGGACCGTGGTGGCATCGAAACCTGGCTGGTCAACGTATTTCGCCGCGCCGATCCTGCCCAGGTGCAGATGGACATTCTGATTGCCAGCCCCGAGCCGCATACCGGCGAGTACGAGGCCGAGCTGCGGGCCCGGGGCGCCCGGATCTTTCATTTGCCGCCTACCGGCCAGCTCCCGCAATTTTTGCGGGCCTACCGCCGTGTGCTGCGGACTTACGGGCCTTATGACATCGTGCACAGCCATATCCACCATTTCGGTGGGCTGCTGCTGTGGGTGGCGCGGCTGGCCGGGGTGCCGGCGCGGGTAGCGACCAGCCATAACGACACGGCGCAGATCGACCGTCAGGCGCGTGGGGCGCGGGCCATCTACCTGCGCCTAACACAAAGTGCATTGCAGAACTCGGTTACCCACCGCACGGCGGTCAGCCAGGCGGCCGCGAATGCGCTGTTTGGCCCCGACTGGCGTGCCCAGGGAGTGCAGATCATCAACCTGGGTGTTGACCTGACCGCTCTGCAGACGCCACGGCCCACTGACGAGTTGCGCCAGCAGCTCCAGCTGCGGCCGGCGCAGGTGCTCGGCTGTGTGGCGCAGCTGCGGCCTGAGAAGAACCACCTGTTTTTGCTGGACGTGCTGGCTGAGTATCACCGGCGGCATGGCCCAGCTTACGTACTGTTGATCGGAGAAGGCGCCGAACGCCCGGCCATCGAAAAGCGCGCCGAGCAGCTGGGCCTCAGCGAGTGGGTCAGGCTGCTGGGGTCCCGCGCCGACGTGGCTGATCTGCTGTGGCTGATGGACGCTTTCGTCTTGCCCTCGCATTTTGAGGGCCTCTGTCTGGCCTTTATTGAGGCTCAGGCCGCCGGGCTGCCCTGCGTGGTGTCCACCGGCGTGCCGATTACCTCCGACGACGTCCGTTTCCCCTTTATTGATGTGGCAAGGCTGCCGCTCAGCGATGGGCCGGTCGTCTGGGCCGACGCGGTCGCGGACGCCCTCGCGCACGGCCGGCATGCCCCACCCAGGATGGGGTTTGACATTTCAGAAGGGGTCCGTGAGCTGACCGACTTCTACCTGCGGGCCGGGCGCGGGGAACAGCCGTGAGTCTGCGCTGGACTGGCGCAGCGTCCCTGCCGGCACCGGGAACGAGAACGAACCAAAGCTGGGCGCCGACTCTGGAGCGGGCGGTCACCTGGCTGCTGGGCGTGTTTATCGCCGTGCAGGGGTTTGGCCTGCCTGTGCTAGGCGTGGGTCCCTGGGCACTCTGGCCCACTCTGGCCGACCTGGTGTTGTGGTTGCTGCTGCTGGGCGCCGTACTCTACCGCGCTCCTCTACGGCCGGACCTGCGCCCACTGGCCCGCAGTCTGGCTGCCGTCACTGCTCTGGCGGCCGGTTCGCTGCTCTTGCTGTTCGTGATGGGAGACGGCCGGCTGGACGTGGCCATTCCTTTCGGGGTCTTTCAGCTGTTCAAGCTGCTGCAGCTGCTGGGGGTGTTCTGGGCGGCGGCCCGGCTGCCGCTGTCGGCTGGGGTCCTGGCCGGTTGGGAGCGGGCTGCCCGTTTCGGCTTTGTGGTGATGGCCCTGACGGTCATCTGGACCTATTTTTCGCCGGCCATTCCCCAGACTTTAGGGCAGCTGCTGCCGCGCGGCCTGGGGGTTTCCGGGCCGTGGGAATCGTATTACCTGCATCATGAGCGCGGCCTGGGCACCGTAGGCTACAACCACGCGCATGTGGCGGCGATGGTACTGCTGCAGGGCGCTCTGCTGATGATGCTGCGCCCCGCCAAAGCCAACACCTGGGTACTGCTGGGCATCGTGGTGGCCTGTTTTCTGTCGGGGGCGCGGGCGGGCCTGGTGGGAGCGCTGTTGTTCATGCTGCTGGAAAGCCTGCGGATGCCGCTGCGCTCCACCCTGCTGATCTTGCTGGCCGGGGTGGCTGGCCTGCTGGCTGCGCCTTACCTGCAAGATCAGCTCGATAGCCTGGTGGCGCGGCAGGCCACCATTCTGCAGGCTGGCAACACCGAGAACCTGGCCGGGCGCGGTGAAATCTGGCAGACCTATCTCCGGAACCTGATGGCCGATCCGGTCCGGCTGCTGCTGGGCAGTGGGCTGGGCTCCGGCATTGCCAACAACGGCTCCAACGCTCACATGATGGTTCTACAGGTCCTTTACGAGACCGGTCTGGCGGGCCTGACCGTCATGGTTATGCTGTTCTGGAAGCTGATGACACGCCTGTATGCGCTGCGAAGCCGCCGCGCTGGCATTGGCCTGAATGTGCTGATCGGTCTATGGGCCACGACCTTCGCCACCGAGACCCTCTATCCCAACTCGGCTTTCGGGTCGTTCCTGCCGCTGCTGGCCCTGGCCATGGTGGTGGCCCTGACGCCTGAAGCTCCTGCGAGCGGCTTTTCCGCTTCCAGATTCCAGCCGCCTATAGTAGAAAGAAGGAAATAAATCTTGCGTGTTTCTATCGTTCTGGAACAGCGCTTCCTGCATACGCCTGACGGT
The DNA here is from genome assembly GCF_946848805.1 of Deinococcus sp. Marseille-Q6407. Taxonomy (NCBI): domain Bacteria; kingdom Thermotogati; phylum Deinococcota; class Deinococci; order Deinococcales; family Deinococcaceae; genus Deinococcus; species Deinococcus sp. Marseille-Q6407. The sequence continues at coordinate 302,033 of NZ_CAMPFU010000004.1, read as the reverse complement.
GCCACCTATGACAACGGCCACGCTACCGCAGCACACTGGCAGCGCTACCTGGCGACTTTCGAGGAAGTGCAGGTGGTGGGCCGCTCGCAGCTGGTGTCCGCAGTGCCGCCGGGCTACCGCCGGGTGGACGCTCCGGGGGTCACGGTGCTGCATGTTCCCTCTTACCAGGGGCCAGTAGGCCTGCTGCGGCGCTTGCCGGCTGTGGTGCGGACCCTGCAGCGCGGCATTGAGCCTGAAGATGCCGTCATCGTGCGGCTCTCGGGCCTGCTGGGACATCTGGCCGCTGCCCTGCGGCAGGCCCAGCACCGCCCTTTTGCTGCTGAGGTCATCAATGATCCCTATATGGGCTACGGCCCGGCGGGCACCCAGCATCCCCTGCGGCCGCTGTTCCGGGTGGTGTTGACGGGGCTGACGCAGCGGCAATGCCGCCAAGCCGGCGCTGTGCAGTACGTGACCAGAGAAGCGTTGCAGCGCCGCTACCCTCCGCGCCGTAGGGTGCCTTCCTTTGGCGTGTCAGACGTTCACTTGCCTCCTGAAGCGTTCCGGGAAGCTCCCCGGGCTTATAGCGGCCCGGGCCCATTGGCGGTGCTGGTAGGCAGTCTGGAGCAGCCGCACAAAGCGGTGGACGTTGCCATTGGGGCGCTGGCTCTGCTGCGGCGCCGGGGGCAGAATGTCCGGCTGCGCATTGTCGGGGACGGGCCTCTGCGCTCAGCCTTGGAAGCGCAGGCTGAGCAGGCGGGCGTGGCTGCGGCAGTCGAATTTGCTGGGCAACGCAGTACCCCGCAGGCCGTGCGTGCCGACCTGGCGGCCGCCGAGCTGTTTCTGATTCCGTCGCGGACCGAGGGCCTGCCGCGCGCTTTGCTGGAGGCTCAGGCTCAGGCTCTGCCGGCCATCGGCTCGGCGGTCGGCGGCATTCCTGAGCTGCTGCCGCCCGAATATCTGGTACCCCCGGACAACGCACAGGCACTGGCAGATGTCTGGGGCCGGCTGGCAGCCGATCCAGCGGCCCTCAGCGCGGCCAGTGCCCGTAACCTGGCGCTGGCACGCGGGTACGCTGACGACGTTCTGGACAGGGAGCGCACTGCCTTTCAGCGCGTGGTGCGCTCACAGGCGACCCGGAAGGAAAGACCATGAGAGATTCTCCCCAGACCATCCTGTACACCACCACCACTGCCATCGCCTCGCTGGCCTTTTTCTCCGAGCAGTTCGGCCACTTGCGCCGCCAGGGCTGGGATGTCCATTTCGTGACTCCAGCCCAGCCGGCTGAACAGGTCCAGCGGACTGTCGCAGCCAGCGGCGCCACCCATCATGCGGTGGCTTTTGCCCGGGCCATCTCGCCGCGCCGTGACCTGCTGGCGCTGCTGGCGCTGCTGCGCACGGCGGCGCAGGTGCGGCCCGACGTGATCAACTTTTCCACGCCCAAAGCCGGGCTGCTGGGCGGCCTGGTGGGGGTTGTTCTGGGTGTGCCGCTGCGGGTGTACTTTATCCACGGCCTGCGCAGTGAAACGGCGGCCACTGGCCGGCTGGCGCTGCTGCGCCCGGTGCTGTTGCTGATGGAGCGTCTGACGGTCGCCTGCGCCCACGAGGTGCTGTGTGTCAGCCCTTCAAACCGCGACGAGGCGGTGGTCCTGGGCTTGGTTCCGGCGTCCAAAATCCGGGTGCTGGGCGCCGGCAGCCCCGCCGGAATCCCGGTGGAGCGCTATGCCCATCCCGACCCGGCTGCCGTGGCTGCGGCCCGTCAGGAACTGGGGCTGCCGGTAGGCACGCCGGTGGTGGGATTTGTGGCCCGTATGGCCCCCCAGAAGGGCACCGAGGAACTACTGCTGGCCTGGCCGCAGGTTCATGCGCGGGTTCCGGAAGCCCGGCTGCTGCTGGTGGGCGTGCCGGATCCGGCCAACCCTCTCTCGGAAGAAGCTCTGCGCGCTTTTCAAGAAGCGCCGGGGCTGATTCAAGTGGAATTCGAAGCCGACATGAGCCGGCTCTATCCGCTGATGACGGTCCATACCCTGCCCAGCCGGCACGAGGGGTTGGGT
>NZ_CAMPFU010000003.1:482500-539192 GCF_946848805.1 Deinococcus sp. Marseille-Q6407 | reverse complement strand
GGGCGCGGCCGGCCTGCTGTTCGACGCGCAGGGGCAGGTGCTGCTGCAGCGGCTGGTGGGCCGCCCCGATGTGTGGAGCCTGCCCGGTGGCCTGTGCGAACTGGCCGAGCCGCCCGAGCAAACGCTGCGGCGCGAAGTGCGCGAGGAAACCGGGCTGGAGGTACAGACGGCAGAGCTGCTGACCCTGCACACCACCCCGCTGCGGACGCTGGAGAACGGACACCAGGCCAGTTTCTACACGGCGCTATACCAGGTGACGGCCTGGACAGGCACGCCCCAGCCTGACGGCGTGGAGGTGGAGCGGCTGCACTGGTTCGCCGTGGCCGACCTTCCGCCCCTGCGCGGCTTTATCGGGCGCTGGGCGGCAGAGTGGCTGAAGGGGCAGGAGGCACAGCAGACGGCATGATCGAGCGGCTCAAAGCCTGGGCGCGGCGCCTCAAGCGCGAGCTACTGGCCCTGTATCTCGCCTACCGCGGCCCGCACACGCCCTGGTACGCACGAATATGGGCCGCGCTAGTGCTGGCTTATGCGCTCAGCCCGCTGGACCTGATTCCCGACTTTATTCCTGTGCTGGGCTTGCTGGACGACGCCGTACTGCTGCCGCTGGGCATCTGGGTGGCTGTGCGGCTGATTCCGCCCGCCGTGATGGCAGCCGCCCGCCAGGAAGCGCTGACCCGTGAGGGCGAGCGCCTGCCGGTCAGTCTGCCGGGAGCTGCAGTCATCGCCCTGCTGTGGGCTGCGGCGCTGTGGTGGGCCTTGCAGGCCTTCTGGCCTGCGAGCAGCTGGCCTGGCCGCTGACAACCTGAACGGAACAGGGCCACCTCCGCCGCCGCAGAGGCGGGCGACCTGAAAATTATTCGGTGCCGGCAGCTGCGGCCTGCGTGGCCTGATGGCGGTCCAGCAGAGCGTAAGCCATTCCGCGGGCCTCGGTCATCTTGCCCAGCCAGGCGTCGTGGTCACTGGCTTTGAACTGGTACAGCGGCTGCGTGGACGGATGGGTCATGATCATAAATTTCCCGGCTTTCAGGGCGTCCAGGGTACGGTCCACGAATTCGGCGCTGCTGATGGCGTTAGCCTGCAGCATCGGCGCATCCTTGATCATGGGCGTCTGCACACCTTCGGGGCACAGCACGGCCACGTCAATACCCCGGGGGCCGTAGGTCATCGCCAGCCATTCGGCAAAGCCCACCGCTGCATGTTTGCTGGCAGCGTAGGGCGCACTGTAAAACTCGGTGACCAGCCCGGCGGCCGAAGCCGTGTTGATCAGGGCCCCGCCGCCACGCTCCAGCATATGCGGCAGCACATGGCGGGCCGCCCAGACATGGCTCATCACATTCAGGGCAAAGGCTTTGTCCCAGACGCTCTGGGGCAGTTCGGGGCCACCAAATTCGCCCACGATGCCGGCATTGGAGCAGAAAATGTCGACGTGGCCTTCATGGGCCAGCACATCTGCAATGAGGCCGCGAATTCCCTCTTCGGATGAAGCATCGGTCAGGACAAAACGGGCGCCGAGGCTTTCTGCCAGCATCTGCCCGGCCGGATTGATGTCGGCCGTCACGACCGTTGCCCCTTCTTGCACGAAACGCTCTGCCAATGCAGCGCCAATACCCGAAGCGCTGCCGGTAATTACGAGGACCTTATCTTTAAATTCCATAGCGGCTCCAGAAGCTAGAGGAAGAGAACCAGGGCATCAGGCGAGGTGGCCTTCGATATACGGTTCGGTCACGTAACCGTAGATGCCGGGGCCCGAGTGGGCGCTGATGGTGGCGCCGATCGGTTTCTCGCTCAGATGCTTGACATTCAGGCGGCTGGCTTCCAGCGCCTGGCGCATCCGGCCAATCTGTTCGGGATCTTCACCGGCCAGGCCGATGGTCACGGCGATAGGCTGATCACCGAAGCGCTGTTCCAGATTGGTAATCAGAGAAGAGATGCCGTCGCGGCCACGCACCGTGCGGGCATTGGTCAGCTGACCTTCAGGGGTATAGACCATGACCGGGCATAGCCGCAGCAAAGTGGCGATAATGGCGCGGCTGGCCGAAACCCGCTTGCCCTTGCGGAAGTACTTGATAGAAGGCACGACCGCGTCGGCCACAATCACCTGACGCAGCTGTTCCATCTGCTCTACGGCGTCCCGGACAGTGCCGCCCTGATCTACTACCAGCTTGGCACGCATCAGCAGCCGCCCCAGGGCGATGGTGGTGATTCTTGAATCGTAGACAGTGACGCGGTCAGGCACATTCAGGCGGCGCACTGCTTCCTGGGCGTTTTCTATGTTCTGGCTGAGCAGACTGCTGACCAGGACACACAGCACTTCGTCATGGTCTTTGAGAAGGTCACTAAACACTTGCATGAATTCTTCGGGCGTGGTGGCCACAGTCTGCAACTCACCCCCCTAGCTCAGAAAAAACTCCGCGTCACGGGTGCTGAGGTCAATGCCGTCCTTACGCAGCTCGCCGTTGAGATAAACATTGTTGGGAATGATATGAACGCCCAAGCGGCGAGCTTCTTCCTGGGTGATTTCCGAAGAGGAATCCGAAACAAACGCGACTTTTTTCATGGGTGGCCTCCCTGCAGCAGGGCTGAAAAGGTAGAAAGAAGAGGGCAAAGTCCAGTCCCCGGCGAGGTATCTCTGCCAGGGACGCCCAGGGCCAGCCCCCGGGAAAAATGGATAGGAGTCAGCCGTCTGCCAAAACAGACCGCTCCCCTAAGACAGAAAACAAATTAAGAAAGGGCTTCTTAATCAAACCTTACTTTCCCGATCTCTGAACAGAGCTTCGGCGCCCCAGTAAAAGGGCCTCCCCGCAAAGGGAGGCCGTTCAGTAGCCGGTTGTTTAAGGGCCGTTACTTGAGTGTCAGAGGCAGGTTGGCGACCTCGCTGCCGCTTTCGGTCTGCACGCTGTAGGTGTGCTGGCCGGCGGTGGTGGCAGCCACATCCGCAGTCCAGGTGCCGTCCGGGCCGGAGGTGAAGGTGCCGACCTCGCTGCCGTCTTGCAACAGTCTGTAGTTGGTGCTCGGCTGGGCCGTGCCACTCAGGGCAAAACCGCTGGCCGGCATCTCGGCGCCGTTGGCCGGCTGCGACACCGTGAAAGCTGTGTCGCCGGCCGCCGGGGCCGTCTGAGTCTGAGCCGGCTGAGCCGGGGTCTGGGCGCCATTCTGATTCTGATAGAGGTACCAACCCAAGCCGGCCAGGATGACCAGCGCCAGCAACCACCAGGGAAAGCCACCCTGGCGTTCCGGCTGGGCCGGTGCCGGAGCGGCCGGGCGGGGCGGCTCCGGAGACATCGGCTGCACCGGAGGAGCAGGTTTGTCGTTCACAGCTGCCGTAGGCAAAGGCGCGGCCTTGGCCTGCTTGGTTTCCAGCAGAGTCGCTCGTTCTTTGGGCGCAGCGCCAAACAGCTGCATGCTGAGCAGCGCTTTGAGGGGGCCCATGCCCTGGGGCAGCAGCGTTTCCAGCTGCTGAGGGGTCACGTCGCTCAGGACACGGCTCAGGCCAGCGGCGTCCATGCCGGCGGCGCGGGCGCGGCGGCCCAGCAGACCTAGCACGAAGGGGGCCAGCAGGGCCAGCAGGCGGCCGGCCTGCTCGCCGGAAGTGCCCAGGGCCGTTCCCAGGCGGCCGCCCACCTGGCTGGGGTTGTCCATCAGGCGGTTCAGCACACTCAGGCCACGCACTTCCAGGGCACCCAGTTCGGCGCGGTTGCCCAGCAGGGCAGTGTTCAGGCGGGCATCTTCGGTGGAGACACGGCCGTAATCGCTGCTCATTTCCAGCAACTCGGCGGCGCCGGCCGGATCATGGCCTTTCTGGCTCAGGGCGCTGAGCAGCACAGCGGCCGTGCCTTGCACTGCCCGGGCTGCATCACGCCGGCCGAACCCGACTGCTTCGGCCAGGGCACCCACGCCCTCGCCAGAGAACTGCTCGGCAAACAGGGCCAGCAGGGTCCCAGCATTCAGAGGTCCAGCTGCGGTGGCCTGGGGCTGAGCCGCAGGTGCTGGGCTGGGTGCTGGGGCCGGTGCCGGCTCGGCGCGGGCAGGCGCCTGTGAAGGCTGGCCGCCCACCACCACGGGCGGAGTTGACTTCCAGGGGCTGCCAGCCGGAGCCGCTGGCGCAGACGGACGGACAGCTCCGCCACCGATGCCAGCGGCGGCGGCAGCGGCAGCCAACGCTTCAGGGGTAGGGCCGCTGCTGGGCTGGACCGCCTTCTCTGAATTCTCGGAGGTCGCAGCAGGTGCAGGCTGGACCGGCTCGGGAGCAGCCAGCGCTGGGCTGGGCTTGGTTTCGCTGGGTTTGGTGTCACTGGGCTGAGTTTTGCTGGCCTGTTGCGGCTGGCTCTGCTCCATTTTGGGCCGGGCCTGTTCAGCCTGGGCCGGTTGCGTGGCTTCTTTGGCCGGTTGTGCGGCCGGCTTGGGCTGGGCCGCTTTGGCCGCAGCGGCTGCCGGCGCCGCTTCGGTGCCCTGCAGCAACGCAGAAACCACGCTGTCCTTGGAATAATCCGTGTTCTCGGCCAGTTCCGGTTCCGGCTGGCTTGCCTCCGCCTGCTGAGGTTCCGGCTCACTGCGGTAAGGGTTGTCCTTGACCGGAGCTGCCGGTGCCTGAGGCTGCGGCTCGCTGCGGACGCTGCCCGGCTCCGGCACAGTGGCCCCTGTCAGCAGCGCCGACACCACGCTGTCCTTGGAATAGTCGGTGTCCTGGGCCAGCTCGGGCTGGTGCGGCTGAGTTTCTGGGGCGGGAACAGGCGTTGGGTGGCCGCCCGGTTGGGCCTGCGCCGCAGGCTGCGAAGGCGCCATGCCAGCCGCTGAAGCGCTGGTGGCCGCTGCCGGAGGCTGGGACTGGGGCTCTGAAGGCTGTGGTTTGGGAGCCTCTGGTGTGGAGGACTGGACCGCCGGAGCCTGAGCTATAGAAGGCTGAGCGACAGGGGGCTGAGCCACTTCAGCGCCGGCTGCCCCCACTTCAGCGCCAGCTTGGCGGTCCGCCGGCTCAGCAACAGCCGGCTCAACGGCTTTTTTTGTCTCACCGGCAGCGGCCTGCCCATCGTCCACGAAATGAGGTGCATTCTGAGAAGCGTTGGCTGCCGCACGCGCCACATAGGAGCCACCAGACGAACGCGGACGAACTCCGCTGCCACGGATGGTGGACATGATCTGGGTAATGGTGCCCTCGTTGACGCCGGCCTGACCGATAAAGCTCAGCAGCAGCGGCAGGGTCATGTTCATCAGGCGGAGGATGGCCTCCTGCGGTGCGCCTTCCACCCGCGACAGCTGCCCGGCCTGCTCGGTCTGGTCAGCGTCCAGCAGGTTGGGGGTCAGCAGCTCACCGGCCAGAACCAGTGAGGCCGCGCCGCCCTGCTCGGTCAGTGCCTGCTGCACGTCGCGGAAGCGCGGCAGGTTGGCAATGGCGTCCAGCACCTGCGTGCGGCCGTGGTCGGAACGGGCGTGCTGGGCCAGAGCTTCCAGCTGTGAGCGGGCTGCCCGGTCCAGAAGGCGGGCCGTCTGCTCGGGGTCCAGCCCCAGCTCCTGCGCCAGCTGCCGGGCGGACTCAGGGCCAAACCGACTGCGAAACAGTTCTTCGATATTCATAAGTGCTTCCATCATAGGGAATCCGCGCCGGGCCTGACCAGGCAAGCTAAGAATCCCTATGGAGAGCCTCTGCTCCTCTCAGCGTCAGCTGCGCGGCTGAGGCTGCTCGTTACCGCCGGAAATCTCAATCAGCCAGGCCATCATCTGCAGCACGGCCAGGCCCAGCGCCGGCATCCCGGCCAGCATCATGATCCAGCCGCTGATCTGCTGGTTTTGCAGCGGGGTCAGGTTCCACAGGCACACCGCGCCCACATACGGCTGATACAGCACGTCACGGGCATAGAGCCACCAGGTGGCGATGGACATCATCGGCAGCGCAGCCAGAAAGCCGAACCAGCCGCGCTTGCCGAAAGCCCCCGGCTGAATGCTGGGCAGTGGGCGCAGCATGGCTCCCCAGATCATGGTGCCGCTGATCAGGTACAGCGCCGGCAGCAAGATGGCGGCCGTGTTGGTCACGATGCTGGCGTTGAATCCGGCCGGAATATTCCAGTACAGAATCACGGCGGTCCAGACAGCAAAAGCCACCCAGGGGTCGAACAGCACGCTGAACAGCCGGCCCAGCGGCGACTGCGGCGAAAGCTGAATGCCGCGCGGCACACTCAGCAGCAGCAGCGGCGGCACCAGCTCGGCCAGCACCATCAGCCGCGCCATATACAGCGCCATGGAGTTCAAGGTATAGACCGCTGCGCTGGAATCCAGCGCCCACAGCGCACTGAGCAGCGACAGCACAAACAGCGCCGCTTTCCACACCGGCCAGTTCTGCCGGCCGCCGGGGCCACGGCGGAAACGGGCAAACTGCCAGAAGTAAAACGCGGCGACCAGGGCCAGACCAGCCCAGATCAGCAGATTGAAGTTCAGAGTCAGCAGATCAGCGAACGAGGGATTGAGGTTCATGGGGTCACCACCTGTGTCAGCGGGAGCCGGGCCGCTGCCAGGGCCTGGCCCGAGGGCAAGGGCACCGCCGCGCCCGCCTGCGGCTCACGCGGGTGGTTCATCACATAGCGCACGTCGCGCAGGATGCGGTCCACGTCTGGCAGCTGGGTGTAGTCCCACATCACGCGGGTATACCCGCTGGCATCGATCAGGTAGGTGGCGGTGGTGTGGTTGATCTGATACTTCAGCGGGCCGTCTACCGGCACCTTGCCGTAAGCCACGCCGTAGGCCTGCGCGACCCGGCTCAGCTCCGGCTCGGGAACCCGCACGCCGGTGCCTTCCCCGAAATACTCCACGTACTCGCGAATGCGCTGGGGGGTGTCGCGGTCCGGGTCCACCGACACGAACACCACCTGCACCTGCTGGCGCTCTTCGGGGGTCATGCGGTCACGTAGGGCGTCCAGATATTTCAGGGTCAGCGGGCAGATGTCGGGGCAGTAGGTAAACCCGAAAAACAGTAGGGTCTGCTTGCCCTGCGGCTGCAGGGTCCAGGGCCGACCATTGCCGTCAGTGCCGGAAAAGATATAGGCCGGTTCGCTGCTGTTCACCACAGAGCCATAAAAAGGATAGGGGCTCTGCGAGCGGGCCACCGCCCAGGCCACCCCCAGCACCAGCGCCACGGCCAGCAGCGCCAGCAGCGCCGACTGTTGCCAGGGGCGCGCCGCCGGGGCCTGGGACGAATTCTGGGGTGGGCGGGAGGCCGGAGCCGGGGTCATGGGCGCTGCACCTCCGCGCTGACCTCCAGGGTGCGGCCGTCCTGCGTCTGCAAGGTCAGGTTCAGCCGGCTGCCTTCCTTTAGCGGTTCTTTCAGGCCCATCAGCATCACGTGGTCGCCGCCGGGGCCCATCTTCAGCTCGCCGCCGGCCGGCACGGTCAGCTGGGGCGTTTCTACCATGCCGCTCATGCTGGTGCCGCTGGCATCGGAGGTCATGGTTTGCATCAGCATCACGTGTTCGGCCGCGTCGCTGGCTGCGCCGGTCAGCACGATGTCCTGATCGGTGGGGTTGTGCAGCGTCACGTAGGCGGCGGTGTCACCGATGCTGGGCGGCACAGCCCTCACCGTGGCGGCCTGCACTTCCAGCGGCAGGTCGCCGGTGCTGGCGCTGCTGGCAGTGGCGCTACTGGTACTGGCGCCGCTGGCCGCATGGCCCGCGTGGGCGCTGTGGTCCATCGCCATGCCACCCGAGGCCATGCTGCCCGAAGCCAGAGTGCCGGAAGCCGTATCGTCAGCGGCCGGCGCAGCCGTCTCTGCCGACGAAGTGGTGGTCGTAGCCGTCGTGGTTGTTGTGGCCGAGGCCGCCGTATTTTGCTGCTCCGGCGACTGGCAGGCCACCAGCAGAGCGGGCAGCAGCACCAGAGCCGCGCCCAGGCGGGAGGAGGCGCGGAAAAAGAGCGGTTGACCAGTGCGGGGCCGAGTCATCATGCCTCTCAGTCTAGGCGGCAGGGCAGGCCTGAATTGTCCCAATCCCAATTGTCCCAGGCAGCACGGGGCCGGGCGGCCTGGCGCAAGCAGAGAGGCTAGCGGGTCAGCAGATAAACCTTGGGGTGATGCCCGCCGCTGTAAATCTGCGTCAGCTCACGGCCCTGCCAGGGAGACCCGGCCAGCACCCGCTCGAACAGCCGGATTTCGTGAGTGATGACCAGCAGCCGGCCACCCTTGGAACACAGCCGGTGCATCTCGCGCAGAAAAGCAGGGTACAGCTCGGCGTTGCCGCCGTGGGTGCCGATATCGTCGCCCCAGGGCAGGTCGGCCACGATCAGGTCAAAAGAGCGCGGCGGCAGGCCAGTGTTCAGGGCGTCCACCTGCGCCACTTCTACCCGGCGGCCGGCGGCGCGCAGGTTGGCACGGGCGCAGGCTACTGCTTCCGGGTCAATGTCCACGCCCACCATTGCCTCGTAGGGGCCCATCAGGGCCCGCTCGACCAGCAGGGTGCCGCTGCCGCACATCGGGTTGAAGATCCGGTCGCTGGCCCGCAGCCCCGCCAGAGCCAACGCGCCGTACGCCGCCGCCGCGTTCAGGCCGCCCTCGCGGTTGCAGACCCGCCAGTCACGGGCCGATAGGGGCCGGGGCGTCAGCCGGGCCAGCACCTCCCAGCCGCTGCCGTCTGCCGCCGGGCGCAGCCGCAACCGCAGTTCGCCGTCTTCAGGCTGGTGCGGCAACCCCAGGCCCGCCGCGATTTCGGCGGTCAGGCGCTCCATCACTTCGGTGTCCCGGCCCGCTGCCGACAGGCGCAGCGAGGTATGCCCGCCCTGCGCCGCCACCTCACGCAGCCAGCCGGTCAGCTCGCCCAGCTGCTGATGCCCCAGCAGCCCACGTGGGCGCGGCACGTCCCAGCGGCGCACCGCGTACACCGCCGTGACGCTGCGCAGGCGGCTCAGCCGCGAGAGGTCGCCGGCGTAGCGAAACTGCACCGCCTCGTCGCCGACCGACAGAATGTCCAGCCCACGGACCGTGCCCAGCTCGGTGCGGGCGACCTCTTCCAGGCCGCGCAGCACCTCGGCTTCGTACAGCGGCCATTCGGCGGGGTTGCCGGCTGGCGGGTGGTGGGGACGGCGGGCAGAGCGGGAGGAAGTGCGGCGGGGCATATCCGCCCATCATACGGCACGGGCCTACGCACCCGGCAGCTGACCACATATGACCACACAGAGTCAGGGGCCATAGAGCCTGCCGCTCTCCACAGCAAAAAAGCCGCCTCCTTTGAGGAAGCGGCCCGGAAAGCGCCTGACCGGCCCAGGCGCGGCGGCCTGCTGCCGGCGAGAACGCCGGGAATTAGCGCCGAGTCTGTTCGGCTTCGGAGCTGACAGCTTCGTCGGGGGTAGAACCCACGGCGCCGATGCCTTCATTGGCCTGCCGCTCGGCGCGGGCGCCGCGGCCCTCGCTGCGCAGCGGCACCTCTTCGTTGACGGCCTGTCCGGCAGTGTCCATGCTGTCCAGCGAGCGAGCACCCAGCTGACGCAGCAGGTTGGACGCTTCGCTGGTGCGGCTCTGATCGGCGTCACGGGCAATCACCAAAACGTCACCCTCCTGCATGCGGCCATAGACGCGCTCGGCGTCCGGCATCGGCATTCCGAAGCCGCGCAGCAGACGCACGTAATCGCCGTTGTCCGAACCCGACAGCGCCCCGAACAGGCCACCCAGAGTCACGCCACCGATCAATCCGAACAGCGAGGCGTACATGCCGCCGTCCACATACACCTGGGCGGCGGGAATCAGGGCCAGCAGAATCCAGACCGGTACCGTCAGGGCGAGACCGCCCAGAGCGCCCAGAATTGCGCCCTTGATGACGCCGCCGGAGCCGGCCGGAGCGCCCTCTTCGGGGCTGACGCCGGTCGCGTCGGCCATCTCGCTCTGGGCCACCACGTCGGTGCAGGCAAAGCCCAGGCGGTCACGGTCAAAGCCGCGCGACTCGAGAACCTGCAGGGCCCGGGCGGCCTGCTGGGGAGTTTGAAACAGTGCGACGACGCTTTCCATATGCCTCCTTTTTAGCATGTCCGGGCGCCGCTGGCGCAGGGATCTTTTGCCCACCCGGCCAACTCCCAGCGGTTGTTCAAGGCCTGGAGGCCCCCGGGCCGGCCAAAAGGGGCCAGAATCCCGCTTTGCCGCGCTGCTCATTTCCTATACTGGCCGGGCATGAACCAGCCTTCCGTCTCCCCCCGGCCCGCTGCGTCCGCGGCCGCGTTTGCCGCTGGCCTGCCGCCTGCTTTCGAGCAGCGGCTGCGCGAAGTGCTGCGTTCCGAAGTGGAATTTATCGAACTGATCGGTGAAGACCTGGTCACCGCCGGGGGCAAGCGCCTGCGCCCGCTGGTCACGCTGCTCAGCGCCGAGGCCCTGGGCGGCCCGCACGAGAATCCGCAGAGCCTGGCGCTGGCCGTCTGCGTTGAGCTGCTGCACTCGGCTTCGCTGCTGCACGACGACCTGATCGACGACGCCGACACCCGCCGCGGCAAGGAAGCGGCTTTCCGGCGCTACGGCAACGTGGTCAGCGTGATGAGCGGCGACTTTATGCTGGCGCGGCTGCTGATGCTGCTGGCCGAACTGCCCGGCAGCCCGCGGCTGATTCGCGCCTTTGGCGAGGTCGCCAGCGTGATCTGTGAGGGCGAGGTGCTGCAGTTCCAGGTGGCCGCCTATGGCAACCCCTCCGACGAGCAATACGAGCGAATCATCTACGGCAAGACGGCCGCGCTGCTGGAGCTGGCCGCCGCTGCACCGGCCATGCTGCTGGACGCCCCCGCCGAGCAGGAAGCAGCGCTACGGCAGTACGGCCGCGAGCTGGGCATGGCGTTTCAGGTCCGCGACGACCTGCTGGACCTGCTGGGCCGCGAGGAAGACCTGGGCAAACCGGTCGGCAGCGACCTGCGCGAGGGTAAAGCCACCCTGCCGGTGCTGCGGCTGCTGGACACCCCCGCCGCCGAGGAGGTACGCGCGATTTTGCTGCGCCGCGCCGATCAGAGCGGCGACCTGCCGCGTGTGCAGGCGCTGTGCCGCGAGTACGGCACCGACTGCCAGGGCTGGCAGGAAGTGACCCGGCGGCTGGAACTGGCCCGCTCGGCCCTGCTGCAACTGCCGGCCACGCCCGCCCGACAGGAACTTGAAGCGCTGCTGGACCGCCTCGCGCCGGCCTGAGAGCGAGCCAGCGCGCGCCTGGCGGCTCCAGGAAATGCATAAAATCCTGTATAGATGCTCTAAGACGGTCTTATTTTCTGCCTTGCCGTACACATTTTCTCCGTACAGCTGAGGCAAGAAAATACAGGCGGCAGCGAGAAAATAAACTTGCGCAGGCAAGCACAGCTCACCGGCCCACAAGCGGCGGGTGAGCGTGTATGCTCTTAGCGTCACTATGAATTCGTTTCTCACTGCGCTGCCCTGCTGATGGCGGGGTCAGGGACCCTCCCTGCTGCCGGGGCCGGCCGGGAGACGGTCAGGCGGCATGCCATAACTTTACTTTTCTCAAGGAGGCCCAGATGCGGGTTTCAGGACTCAACTGGCAAGGGCTGATGGAACAGCTTCAAGAAGCCCTGCCTTACTGCGAGGTCACCGACCAGACCCTCGCTTACTTCAAATATCCCCGCCGCAGTGTCAAGGTCAACCTGCCGGTCAAGATGGACGACGGCCATGTGCGGGTCTTTCAGGGCTACCGCGCCGTGCACTCCAACGCCCGTGGCCCCAGCCTGGGCGGGGTGCGCTTCCGCGAGGGGCTCTCACGCCACGAGTGCGAGGTGCTAGCCGCCATCATGACCCTCAAGGCGGCAGTGGCCGACCTGCCGCTGGGCGGCGCCAAGGGCGGGGTGGACGTGGACCCCGAGACCCTCAGCCCGCACGAGCTCGAAGGCCTGACCCGGCGCTACACCTCCGAACTGATCGAGCTGATCGGGCCCAACGAGGACATCCTGTCGCCGGACATCGGCACCGACTCGCAGAACATGGCCTGGATTTTCGACGCTTTCAACGAAGGCCGGGGTACTTCTATCAACGGCATGGTGGTGGGCAAGCCCATCGCGCTGGGCGGATCGTACGGCAGCAAGGACGCCCGTGGCCAAAGCGCCGCGATGGTCACGGCCCGCACTCTGGAGAATGACGGCAGCGGCGTGAAGAATGCCCGCATCGCCGTGTTCGGCTACGGTGACGTGGGGTCCAAAGCGGCCCGGCTGCTGCGCGACCGTGGCGCCCTGATCGTGGCCGTCAGCGACCGCCAGGGCGCCACTTACAGCAGCGGCGGCCTGGACCTGGAGGCGCTGGGCCAATGGCGCGAGGAACAGGGCAGCGTGAGCGGCTTCGGGCTGAGCATCACCCCCGAGGAACTGATCGAGCTGGACGTGGACGCCCTGATTCTGGCCTTCGACTTCGGCACCGTGCATGCCGGTAACGCCCACTCGGTGCGGGCCCGCTACCTGGTGGAAGCCACCAACCGCGCCGTGCTGCCCGAAGCCGAGCGTTATCTGCGCGGCAAGGACATTCACGTGCTGCCCGATCTGGTCGCCTCGGTGGGCGGCGTGGTGGTGAACTACGCCGAGTGGGTGCAGTCACACACCAACTTCTTCTGGACCGAGGGCGAAATTGAAAAGGTCGTGGAGCAGCATATCGACCGCGCCCTGGACAACGTGCTGGCACTGATGGAGCAGCACGGCACCGAGATGCGCACCGCCGCCTACACGCTGGCCCTGAGCCGGATTGCCGGCGCCACCGAGATGCGCGGCGTTTACCCCTGAAGTCCTTTTTCCCTTTCATCCAAGGAGCTCTGCCATGACCACCGATACCCGCCCGGCCCAGCAGCCGGGCAAGACCACCCAGCACGACCTGCCCTCTTACCTGGACCCCAACAACATCGGCCCCTACGAGATTTTCCTGGAGCAGGTGGACCGCGTCACCCCTTACCTGGGCAGCCTGGCCTACTGGGTGGAGACCCTCAAGCGGCCCAAACGCATTCTGGTGGTGGACGTGCCGATTCACCTGGACGACGGCAGCGTGGCCCATTTCGAGGGCTACCGAGTGCAGCACAACACCTCGCGCGGCCCGGCCAAGGGCGGCATCCGTTACCACCAGGACGTGAACCTCAGCGAAGTGATGGCGCTCTCCGCCTGGATGACCATCAAAAACGCCGCTGTGAACGTACCCTACGGCGGCGGTAAAGGCGGCATCCGCATCGACCCGCGCCGCTACTCGCAGGGCGAACTGGAACGGGTCACCCGGCGCTTTACCACCGAAATCGGCCTGATCATCGGTCCGGAAAAGGACATCCCCGCGCCCGACGTGAACACCAACCCGCAGATCATGGCCTGGATGATGGACACCTACTCCATGAACGTGGGCCGCACCGCCACCGGCGTGGTGACGGGCAAACCCATCAGCCTGGGGGGGTCGCTGGGCCGCAGCGACGCCACCGGCCGCGGCGTGTTCGTGACCGGCGCCGAAGCCATGAAGAAACTGGGCATCTCGCTGGAAGGCGCCCGCATCGCTGTGCAGGGCTTCGGGAACGTGGGCAACGCCGCCGCCCGCATCTTCCATGACCACGGCGCCAAGATCGTGGCCATTCAGGACGTGACCGGCACCGTGTACAGCTCGGCCGGTATTGACCCCTACAAGGCGATGGAGCATCTGCACGGCACCGGCAAGATCACCGATCTGGACGGCACCGACGAGCTGAGCCGTGACGAGTTCTGGAGCGTGAACTGTGACGTTTTGATTCCCGCCGCCCTGGAAAAACAGATCACTGAGGCCAACGCCGGCAGCATCAAAGCGCGGCTGATCGTGGAAGGTGCCAACGGCCCCACCATCCCGGCCGCCGACGACATCCTGGCCGAACGCGGCATCACCCTGGTGCCGGACGTGCTGGCGAACGCCGGCGGCGTGACGGTCAGTTATTTCGAGTGGGTGCAGGATTTCAGCTCGTTCTTCTGGACCGAGGACGAGATCAACCAGCGCCTCGACCGCATCATGACCGACGCTTTCTTGAGCCTCTGGGACGTGAAAGAACGCCACGGCGTCACCCTGCGCACCGCTGCCTACATCGTGGCCTGCACCCGGGTGCTGGAAGCGCGCGCCCTGCGCGGCCTGTACCCCTGAGCCTGACTGCGCCTCACAAACTGACTGCCCTCCCCCAGCGGGAGGGTTTTTGCGGCCCCTGCGCACCCCCGCACCCTGCAAAACATAGGCAGGGGGAAGGGGCGCGGCTGGTGCCTCTTCCCCCTGCCCTGTTCCGGCTTCCGCTTACTTCACCGGGTTCATCGGCTGACCGCCGTAAGTCATGTCGTTGACGATCTTCATGGCACGCTCGCGCACGCTGTCCGGCAGGCCGGCGTAGCCGAGATCCTTGTGGTAGCTCTGGCCGGTCGTCAGCATCCACTGCAGCAGGTGCTGGAGCCGTTCGGCCTGGCCCTTTTCGCGGCTGCCGTACTTCTGCTCAGGGTAGATCAGTAGATAGGTGTAAGACGCCATCGGGTAGACGCCGGTGCCTTCCGCATTGGTCACGCTGCCGCGCAGGTCGTCGGGCAGGTCGGAGGCAGCAGCAGCGGCCGAGACACTTTCCAGGCTGGGCTTGACGAATTCGCCGGCCGCGTTCTGAATCGCCATCATGGGCAGGTTGTTCTGCCGGGCGTAGGCTTCTTCGATGTAGCCGATCGAGCCGGGGGTGTTCTGCACCAGGCCAGCCACGCCGTCGTTGCCCTTGGCGGCGCTGCCCACGGTCCAGTTGACCGAGTTGGCGCTGCCGATCTTCTCCTTGAATTCAGGGCTGACCTTGCTGAGGTAGTCGGTAAACACGGCGGTGGTGCCGGAGGAATCCGAGCGGCGCGCCACGGTGATGGGCAGAGAGGGCAGCTGCACGCCCCCGTTGATCTTGGTCAGGGCGGGGTCGTTCCAGGTCTTGATCTTGCCCAGGTAAATGTCGGCCAGCACCGGGCCGGTCATCTTCAGTTCGGTGCCGGCGGCCAGACCAGGGATGTTGTAGGTGGCAGTCACCGCGCCTAGGGCCATCGGGATATGGGCAATCTTGCCCGGCGCGCTGGCGAGCTTCTCGTCATCCATCGCGTTGTCGCTGGCGCCAAAATCCACCGTGCGGGCGATGATCTGCTTCTGGCCGGTGCCCGAGCCCACCGACTGGTAGTTCACGCTGACGCCGGTTGCCTTGGCGTACTCGTCGAACATCTTGGAGTACAGCGGGAAAGGAAAGCTGGCACCCGCGCCGGTCAGGTTGCCGTCCGAGTACGGGGCGGGGGGAGCACTCAGACCCAGAGCGGCGCCGGCGCTGGCCGCTGCCTCACCCGCCTGAGACGCCACGGCGCTGGCCGTTTCGCCCGCCTGCCCGGCCGCCGCGCCGATGGTGGTGGCCACATCGCTGGCCGCTTCACCGGCGCCGGTGGTCGTGGTGGCCGAAGTGGTGGTCGTGTTGCCGTCGGTGGTGGTCTGGCTGGTGGTGGTTTTGGCCGGCTCGCTGCAGGCGAACAGCAGGGCTGTCAGAGGCAGCAGGAACCAGCGCTTGGAAGTGGCGTTCATGCCGGCAGCCTACCCAGGCCATGTCAGCGCTTTGTCAGCCCAGGTGACTCGGCCACGTCCTCCACGCTTTTTACGGGGCCAGGCACCAGAACCGAATGCCCGGTGCCCGCCCCCGCAGGCGTTACAGCGGCATGTTGCCGTGCTTGCGGAAAGGTCGCTGCTCTTCTTTGCCGCGCAGCATCTCGAAGGTCTTGATCAGCTGCTCGCGGGGGGTTTCCATCGGAATTACGTCGTCGATATAGCCCTTGGCCGCCGCCACGTAAGGATTGTCGAAGTTTTCCTTGTAGTCGCGGATTTTCTCGGCGCGGGTGGCCTCCGGGTTTTCACTGTTCTTGATCTCGCGGCGGTACACGATGTTGGCGGCACCCTCGGCGCCCATCACCGCTACGGCGGCGGTGAGCCAGGCGTAGACCACGTCGGCGCCCATGTCGCGGCTGTTCATGGCGAGGTAAGCCCCACCGTAGCTCTTGCGGGTAATCAGGGACGCTGGCCTCGGCGTAGGCATACAGCATCTTGGCGCCATGCCGGATGATGCCGGCGTGTTCCTGCCCCACGCCCGGCAGGAACCCGGTCACGTCCACCAGCGTCAGAATCGGGATGTTGTAGCAGTCACAGGTACGGATAAAGCGGGCGGCCTTGTCGGAAGCGTCTATGTTCAGCGAGCCGGCCATCACCTTGGGGTTGTTGGCGACGATACCCACACTTTCGCCGTTCAGCCGCGCAAAACCCACGATGATGTTCTTGGCCCAGTCCGGCTGGATTTCCAGAAAGCTGCCCTGGTCCACCAGCGTTTCGATCACGCCGTGCATGGCGTAGGGCCGGGTCTGGTCCGGCGTGACCATATCCAGCAGCTCGGGGGTCTGGCGGGTGGGCAGGTCGCTGACCTCGGCGCGGGGGGCCTGCTCACGGGCGTTTTGCGGCAGGTAGGTCAGCAGCTGCTTGATGCCGTCCAGCACCGCCGCGTCGCCTTCCAGCGCCAGATGCGCCACCCCGGACTTGCGGGCGTGCACGCTGCTGCCGCCCAGCTGGTCGAAGGTTACGTCCTCGCGCGTCACCGACTTGATCACCTCGGGGCCGGTAATGAACATGTAGGAGCTGCCCTTGCTCATCAGGATGAAATCGGTCAGCGCCGGGCTGTATACGGCGCCGCCCGCGCAGGGGCCCAGAATGGCGCTGATCTGTGGCACCACCCCCGAGTAGACAGCATTGCGGTAAAAAATCTCGCCGTAGCCGCTGAGACTGTCCACCCCTTCTTGAATCCGTGCCCCGGCCGAATCGTTCAGGCCGATCACCGGGCAGCCGGTTTTGGCGGCCAGGTCCATCCACTTTAACCACCTTGGCAGCGTTCATTTTGCCCAGCGCCCCACCCAGCACGGTGAAATCCTGGCTGAACACGAACACCTGCCGGCCACCAACCGTGCCGCGCCCCGTCACCACGCCTTCACCGGGGGCTTCCACACCGTCCATCAGGCGGTTGCGGCCGTGCTCCACAAAAGTGGACATCTCCAGAAAACTGCCCTCGTCCAGCAGGTACTCGATGCGCTCGCGGGCCGTCATCTTGCCGCCCTGCTTTTGCTTGGCCAGCCGGTCCGGGCCGCCCCCCTGCTCCACGTGGGTGCGCCGCGCCTGCATCTGCGCGACCAGTTCCTTCAGTTCCAGACTGAGGTTTTTGGGTTGTGACATGCTTCAGTGTAACGGCTGCGCGGCGCTCTGCGGCCTTCTGGGAACTCAGTCCCGGCTCTGGGGCAGGGATCAGCCCAGCATGGTCAGTTCGCTCAGCCCGCTCAGGAACTCGCGCTCGGGGTACTCCTCGGCGTCGAAGCCCCTGTCGCCTTTGGCCGGTGCAGCGCTCAGTCCGGCAAAGTCGTACAGCTCGCGGTCCAGCAGGTGGCTGGACGTCACGCGGGTCAGCGACCGCAGGATGTTGTTCAGCCGGCCGGGATGCTCGCGCTCCCAGCCTTCCAGCATTTCGCCCACCACCCGGCGCTGCAGGTTAGGCTGCGAGCCGCACAGGTTGCAGGGAATGATGGGAAAGCCCTTGGCCGCCGCGTAGGCGATGATCTGGCTTTCGGGGACATAGGCCAGCGGGCGAATCACCACGTTGGTGCCGTCATCGGACTGCAGCTTAGGCGACATTGCCTTGAGCCGCGCACCGAAGAACATGTTCATGAACAGCGTCTCCAGAATGTCCTCGCGGTGGTGGCCCAGCGCAACCTTGGTGGCGCCGATCTCGCGGGCGTGCGCGTACAGGATGCCCCGGCGCAGGCGGCTGCAGAGGCTGCAAGTGGTTTTGCCTTCGGGCACCTTTTCTTTCACCACGCTGTAGGTGTCCTCGGTCAGGATGTCAAAGGGCACGCCCAGCTCCGACAGGTAACGCGGCAGCACATCCTTGGGAAAGCCCGGTTGGCCCTGATCAAGGTTCACCGCCACCACCTCGAAACGCACCGGCGCCCGCTTTTGCAGGTGCAGCAGCACGTCCAGCAGGGTGTAG
Organism: Deinococcus sp. Marseille-Q6407; assembly: GCF_946848805.1. Taxonomy (NCBI): domain Bacteria; kingdom Thermotogati; phylum Deinococcota; class Deinococci; order Deinococcales; family Deinococcaceae; genus Deinococcus; species Deinococcus sp. Marseille-Q6407. The sequence continues at coordinate 521,208 of NZ_CAMPFU010000003.1, read as the reverse complement.
CTGTCCTTGCCGCCCGAGAGACACACCATGACCTTATCGCCGTCCTCGATCATGCCGTAGTCGCCCACGGCCTGCCCGGCGGCTTTGGTGATGGGGGAAAAGAGCTTTTGAAGGGAATCGGTCATGGGTGCGCCCTGCATTCGGGTTAGGAGTCTAAAGGTCCGAGAGGCCAAAAGTCTAAGGCCCTGTCTGCCGGCGGGTCACTGCCCTCCCCGCCCCCCTGCTCAGTTCACCAGTTTGGTCTTGTTCGCCACAAAGTCCATCAGCACGTACTGCCCGATGTTTTCCGGCGTGGTGAAATACGCCTTGCCGCGGGTCATTTCGGCCACCCGGCGCACAAAAGCCAGCAGGTCGGGGTCCTGGGCCAGCATGAAGGTGTTCACCTGAATCCCGCTGCGGCGGCAGTTGGCGACCTCGCGCAGGGTGGCGCCCATCACGTAAGGGTCCAGGCCGTAGGGATTCTTGTAGATGCGGCCGTCGGGCAGGGTCAGCGCCGAAGGCTTGCCGTCGGTGATCATCACGATCTGCTTCATGTCCTTGTTCTCGCGCTTGAGCAGCTGCTGCGCGAGCCGCAGGCCGCCGGCCGTGTTGGTGTGGTAGGGGCCGATCTGCGCCTGCGCCAGCTTGGCAATTGGCACTTCCTCTGCCGAGTCGTGAAACAGGACGAACTTGACGGTGTCGCCCGCGTACTGGGTACGAATCAGGTGCGCCAGCGCCAAGGCCACCTGCTTGGCCGGCGTGAAGCGGTCCTCGCCGTACAGAATCATGGAGTGTGAGCAGTCCAGCATCACCACCGTGGCTGCCGAGGAATGGTACTCGGCCTGCCGGATGACCAGGTCAGATTCTTCCAGGTTGTCCAGGCCTTTCCCAAACACGTTGCCCAGGGTGGCGGTGGTATCGAGGTTCAGGGTGTCGCCGAACTCGTAGTTCTTCAGCTCGCCCGACATCTCGATGCCGCTGGCATAGTCGCGGGTGTCGTGTGAGCCGGCCCCGGAATGACCGATGCCGCCCATCAGGTCGCGCAGTGATTTGTAGCCCAGGAAATCGATGCTCTTGTCGGTCAGCTGGAAGGTCGCCTCACCGGGGTCGCCGGTGCCGCCGGCGCTGCCATCCCCGTCTTCACCGAACTCCTTGCGGATAAAGCCTTCTTCCTGCAACTTGTCCATCAGGCGCTCGATCTGCTGCCCGAGCTGCGTCTGGCGGATATCATCAGCCTGCAGGGCCTCCAGCAGCTGTTCTTCGGGGATCATGTTGCGCTCGGCCAGCGCTTCGAGGATCGCGTCGAACAGATCGTCCATGCTGGGCCGCGCGTCCGGGTCCGGGTCGTAGGGATCGTTGAACCCCTGTCCCAACAGGGCTTCTTGGATCATCTGCATCAGCTCGGAAGCTTCCAGGCTGTCCAGTTCGCCCTCGAAGCGGCTGTAACGGGTCACTTTGTTGGCAGTCATGCTTGGTGGTTTCTCCCTCTTCCGCAGTTTCCCGGCCGGGCCCACGGCAGGCCAGGCTCCACGTTTGCTTGCCTCGCCATCATGACAGCTGCGCTGCCGGGCTTTTGTGATGACTGCCGCGCGCCCGACGGCCAAAGAACAGCCAAGACATTCAAAAGGGTAAAGTTCCGGTCAGGTCAGCTTCTCGTAAGGGCCTCTTTTCTAAACTGGGAGGTCAGAAGTCCGGCATCTTGCTTGCCTGGCTCCCTTTCTCTAATCTCTCGTCTTCTTTCCCTGCTTTGTGCTTTGTAGGAGGCTTTCCATGAAAAATATCCTTCTGATTCCTGCCCTGCTGCTCGGCCTGGGGGTTGCCCCGGTTCTGGCCCAGACCCAGACGGCCGCTCCCGCAGCCACCGCCCAGCAGACCCAGCAGAGCCCGGTACAGCTGCTGCTGAACGATTACCTGGTCACCAGCGTGCGCGGCGCAGACGGCAAAGTCACCGAACGCCTCAACCCCGACGCCAGCCGCGTACGCCCCAGCGACGTGATTCAGTACGAAGTCACCGCCAAGAATGTCTCCCGCGCGCCGCTGAACAACGTGGCCCCCAGCCTGCCCGTGCCGGCCGGCACCGTGTTCGTGGCTTCTTCGGGCGGCCTGGGCAACGTGCGGACCGAATACTCCTTTGACGGCGGCAAGACTTTCGGCCGCGCCCCGCTGTTCCGCACCGTCACCGTTACCGAGAACGGCAAGAGCGTGACCCGCCGGGTGCAGGTTCAGCCCAGCGAATACACCAACGTGCGCTGGAACGTACCGACCCTCACCCCCAATCAGACTTACAAGATGACCCTGCGCGTGCGCGTGCGCTGATTCATCCAGAACCAGATTGAAAGGCAGCCCCGGACATCGACTGTTCCGGGGCTGCTTGCTTTTTACTCTGGGTTAAGTCACCTGAAGAGCCGGTCAGCGGCTCCGTAGGGTGCCCTGCACGGCGCTCATGAACTCGGCGCGGGTGCGTGGGTCGTTGCGAAACAGCCCCCTCATAGCCGACGTCGTGGTGCTGGAGTTCTGCTTCTGCACGCCGCGCATGGACATGCACAGGTGGGTGCCTTCCATCAGCACCGCCACGCCTTTGGGCGTCAGCAGCTCCTCGACCGCTTCGGCCACCTGGGTGGTGATGCGCTCCTGCACCTGCAAGCGGCGCGAATAGAGGTCCACGATGCGGGCAAATTTGCTGAGGCCCAGAATCTTGCCGTCGGGGATATAGGCGACGTGGGCGCGGCCGTAAAAAGGCAGCATGTGGTGCTCGCACATCGAATAAAACTCGATGTCTTTCACGATCACCATTTCACTGCCCTCGGCGGCAAAGACACCCTCGCCCACCACTTCGGCCAAGGTCTGCCCGTAGCCTCCGGTCAGGAAAGCCCAGGCCTTGGCAACCCGGTGAGGGGTGCGCTGCAAGCCCTCGCGGTCCGGGTCTTCCCCGATGGCGGTGAGCCAGTCGCGGGTCAGGGCCGCCAGCCCCGGCACTTCCAGCGCGGCGGCCTCAGCGCCTTGCCCGGGCAGGCCACTGCGCTCATCTGGGAGAGTCAACCTGCTCGCCTCCCTCAGTTCCAGCTCACGGCGCCGTAGGTCTGCTCGCGGGCGGGGCCGCACGAGAAGATCACGACCGGGCAGCCGGTGACTTCTTCGATCAGGTCAAGGTAGGCCTGGGCTTCTTTCGGCAGGTCGTCGCGGCTGTGGGCGTCTTCGGTGCTGGCCCAGCCCTTCATTTCGCGCATGATGGGCTGGCCTTCGCTGCCGTAGCCCACGCAGACCGGCACCTTGTCCAGGCCGCTGAGGATATCCAGCTTGTTGATGACCAGACCGTCCAGGCCATTGACTTCCACGGCGTACTTCAGCAGTTCCAAGTCCAGCCAGCCCACCCGGCGGGGGCGGCCAGTGGTGGTGCCAAATTCGTCCCAGGGGTTGGAGCCATCACCACGCAGACGCAGGATGTTCTCGTCGCTGAAGACTTCGGTGGCAAAAGGACCGTGGCCCACGCGGGTGTTGAAGGCCTTGGCAACCCCGTACACCTGGTGCAGCGCCTTGTGGCTGACGCCGGCGCCCACCAGCACGCCGCCCACGGTGGGGTGGCTGCTGGTCACGAACGGATAGGTGCCGTAGTTCAGGTCCAGCAAAGTGGCCTGTGCACCCTCGAACAACACGTTCTCGCCCTCGCGGATGGCCGCACGCACCAGCGCGCCGGTGTCGTGAACAAACGGCAGCAGCGCATCACGCACCGGCTGTATGGCCTCGAAGGCAGTGTCCACGCTGTCCCAACCGGCTTCACGGGTGGAGTTGGGCTTGGCTTCCAGCAGTCTTTCCAGGCGCTCACGCAGCACGCTGTCGTCGGCCAGGTCGCCAAAGCGCACACCGACCCGCCGGGCGCGGTCGGCATAAGCCGGGCCGATGCCCTTGCCGGTGGTGCCCACAAAATCTTTGCGGCCATCCACGTATTTGTGGTGCGGCAGCACCAGGTGGGCGCGGTCGGAAATCCGCAGGTCCGGGTTGAGCCCGCCGGCAATCAGGTTGCGGCGTTCTTCCAGGAACTTGTCGGGGTCAATCACCATGCCGTCACCCAGCACGCTGACGGTGCCCTCGTGCAGCACGCCGCTGGGCAGCAGGTTCAGCTTGAAAGTCTGGCCCGCCGCCGTCACGGTATGGCCGGCGTTGGCGCCGCCCTGGTAACGAACCACGTAGCTGGCTTCCGGGGCCAGGAAGTCGGTGATCTTCCCTTTTCCCTCGTCGCCCCACTGGGCTCCAATAATTGCAATTCCAGGCATTTCAGCCCTCCTCTTATTTGGGCAGTCGGGTGGAGAAGCCCTGCTGGCTGCCTCCCCTTCTGCGGTCACGCGCTCCTGCGCTGCTGTGCGCGGCCAAAAAAAAGCACGGCGCGTAACACCGTGCCTGAGTATAGGTCAAACCCTGCGGGCGCTGTGGCGGGGGCTGCCGGGCCTGGGCCGGCCAGGCCGGACAGTCCCTACCCCGCCGCCGGCTGCTCAGACGATCAGCGCCACCGGGGTTTCCAGGCTGGCCGCCACGGCCGCCAGGAATTCAGCGGCCTGGGCCGTGTCCACGTCACCGTTGAGGCTCAAGGCGGCGCGGCCGTCTACCATGCGGCCCAGCGAGAGAGTCACGGCGTCCGGGTAGTGCAGTTCGTCCAGCTCGAAGGTGCCGGCATTGACCACCAGCAGGTCGGCTTCGCCCTCGTGGTCGCGGTCCAGGGCGCTCAGGGCGTCGCGCAGGCCGCTGCCGGCCGCGCCCACCGAACGGACACGGTGCGAGTAGGCATCCTGAATCGCCACAGCGTTCAGGTTCAGCAGGCTGGCGTGCTGTTGCGCGGCGCGGGCCAGCAGCAGCGAGAGGGGCACGTCCTGTCCCAGCGCGACGTTCAGCTGGTCGCGCAGCTCGGAAGCCGCCTGGAGGTCGGCGTCGCGGCGCAGGTAGACGCCGAACCACACGGCCTTTTCAGGACGCTCGGCAGCTGCGGACGCCGGCGCGGTGGCAGCCGGGGCAGCAACGGCCGGGCGCTCCTCGGGAGCCGGGGTCTGCTGCTTGGCGGCCGGTGCAGCGGGCTCTGCTGCAGGAGACTCTTCTGTAGGAGCCAGGGCGGCCGGGGCAGGCTCGGCAACGCTGGCTTCGGTTGCAACCGGAGCTTCGGTGGTCGGAGCCGCTTCGTCGGTAAAGGCCGGCGCGCCCGACAGGGTGGGCTGGGTGGCTTCTGCCTGCGCGTAAGCTGGTTCAGTGGGCTCTTCCTCCTTGGCCGGAGTTACCGCAGCGGACTGTGGCTCGGCGCTCTGGTCAACCGGCTGGCCGAAGCCGCTGGGCCGGCCAAAGCTGCCAAAGGAGGAAGCAGATGGAGCGCTGAAGGAGGCCGCAGGCGCCACGCTGGGCTGCACCGATTCAGTCTGGGCCGGCTCGGTCTGGGCAGGTTCAGCCGGGGTGGGCTCAGGCTCGGCCGCCACAGGTTCGCTCTGGTGAGCAGGCGACTGGTACAGCTGCGAGAGCAGGCTGCCCAGGCCGCCAGCGGCCGCGCCAGTCGACTGGGTGTCGGCCACCGGCTGAGCGCTGGCCAGCTGGGCCGGCTGTCCAAATCCGCCCTGGGAGGCAGGCACGGCAGGCTGAACCGGGGTCAGGTCCTCGTCTTCCAGGTCCAGCTCGAACTCGTCTTCTTCCAGTGCGGCGCTGCTCTGGCTGCCCGGCAGGGACTGCCCGGCCGGCGCTTCGGCCACCGGTGCCTGATTGACCAGCGCGGCAATGTCGGATTCCACTCCGGCCTGGCTGAGTATTTCGGCGCTCATGCCGGCCGGCAGCTCGTCGCCGGTCCAGTCGGGCGGCGGCAGGTCCACCGGGGTGGCCGGCGGCTCTTCCTCACCGCTCATCACGCGGGTCAGGTAGTTGATGATGTCCTGCTCGACGACCTGCCCGCCGTTTCCGGTGCCCTGAATGGCGCGCCAGTCGATGCCGTTGGATTCGGCGAGGGTTTTGGCAAGCGGAGAAATATTATCCATGAGTGTCCCTTTCGAAAAAGACCGGGCGGCCCGGTTCCGGTGTGCGCTGGCCGGCTGCGGCCCTGCCTTTCCTGCTGTGGAGTGGCGTCCAGTGTATGCAATTTGAAGCCCGAAACACCCTGAGCGCCGGCCGGCGGTCCCGCCAGCTTGAGCCAGTATCCAGGCTTCTCATTCCGCCCAGACTGGCGCCCCCGCTCTAACAGGCTTCTTTCAGTGCAGCGCTCTTCAGGCCCCGGCCCTCTTTGGGGCGTCCTGACCTTTGGGCGCAGGGGCCGGACAGTACACTGCTGAGCGCATGAGTCAGCCTGCCCCCGCCGCTCCGTCTGTCCCGATTCTGCCTGGTTCCTGGCCCGCTCACCGGCTGTCGGTGGCGCCGATGCTGGACTGGACTGACCGGCACTGCCGCGCTTTTCACCGCTGCCTGACCGGGCGCACCCTGCTGTACACCGAGATGGTCACCACCGGCGCCCTGCTGCACGGCGACCGGGCGCGCCACCTGGATTTCGGGCAGAGCGAGCATCCGCTGGCGCTGCAACTGGGCGGCAGCGACCCCGGCGCGCTGGCCCAGAGTGCTGCCCTGGCGCAGGACTGGGGCTATGACGAGGTGAACCTCAACTGCGGTTGCCCCAGCGACCGGGTGCAGAACGGGGCTTTCGGAGCGGTGCTGATGGGCACGCCGGACGTGGCGGCCCGCGCCGTGACCGCCATGCAGGCCGCCACCAGCCTGCCAGTCACGGTCAAGCACCGCATTGGTATTGACGACCGTGACAGCTACGAGGAACTGCACGCTTTCGTGGATACGGTGGCCGCTGCCGGCTGCCGCACCTTTACGGTGCATGCCCGCAAAGCCTGGCTCAAAGGTCTCAGCCCCAAGGAAAACCGCGAGATTCCGCCGCTGCGCTACGAGGTCGTGCAGCGACTAAAGCAGGACTTTCCGGAGCTGACCATCGTCCTCAACGGCGGCGTGCAGACCCTGGCCGAAGCGCAGGAACACCTCGCCTGGGCCGACGGCGTGATGATAGGCCGCGCCGCCTACCAGACGCCCTATCTGCTGGCCCGGGCCGACCGCGATATCTTCGGCGAGGACGTGACGCCGCCCACCCGCCGCGAGGTGCTGACGCGCTTCCGGCCCTACGTGGTCGCCGGGCTGGCAGCCGGGCAGAGCTTTCACCACCTCACCAAGGCCACCCTGGGCCTGTTTGCCGGGAAGCCGGGCGCCCGGCACTACAAGCGCACCCTCAGCGAACTGGGACACAGGAACGAGGCCGGCATCGAGGTGCTGGATCAGGCCATTGCCGGCGTCCCGGACGATGTGCTGGACGCCCGTGACTGAAGCCCGGCCCCGCCCAGGCGCGGGGGCGCTGCTGCTGGAATTTGTACGCCTTCAGGCGCTGTGCAGCCTCTTCGCCTTTCTGGTGGTGAGCCTGCTGGCCCTGACAGACGCCCTGCCGCCCGGTTTTCCTCTGGCCCGCGCCGACGCCATGCTGCTGGGCGTGCTGCTGGTGCAGGCCGGGCTGCTCTTGACCCGCTTCGAGACGGCGCGCGAGGCGGCGGCCCTGGGGCTGTTTCACCTGCTGGGCTTCGCACTGGAAGTGTTCAAGGTGCAGCGTGGCAGCTGGAGCTACGACGCCGCCGGCCTGAGCGTGGTGGCGGGGGTGCCGCTGTACGCCGGGTTCATGTACGCCAGCGTGGGCAGCTACATGGCGCCGCCAGTGTGGGTGCAGGTGGCACTGGCTGCCGCAGCCTACCTCAACTTCTTCACGCATCATTTCGGCCCTGATCTGCGCTGGGTTATCAGCGGCCTGATCGTCCTGGCCTATGCCCGCACGTGGGTGAGGTTCACCTTGCTGGGGCAGCGCCTGGAAATGCCGCTGCTGATTTCTTTTGGCCTGATCGGTCTGGCGGTGTACGTGGCCGAAAACCTGGGCACCCTGCTGGGCGCCTGGGTCTACCCGCACCAGCAGGGCGGCTGGCAGCCAGTGGACGCCGGCAAATGGCTGGCCTGGACCCTGATGGTCATCGTGGCCTTCCTGATCGTCTCTGCCCTCAAGCGCGCCGAAGCGTGGCTGGACCGTTCCTGAAGCCCGGCAGCGGTCAGACCAGGGGCACGCCAGGGCATAGCTTCAGAGCAGCCGGCCCAGGTCGGCCGGCACCGGCGTCACCACGCTTAGGCCGCGGGCTTCCAGCGCCTCGCGCAGCATCGGAATGTTGTGCAGGGCGTGGCCCTTGGTGGTGTTCTCGAAAAACACGTACAGTTCGCTGAGGTCACCTTCTACCAGCGCGATTTTCTCGGCCCATTCGTCCATCTCGGCCCGGCTGTAGCGGTAGTCGTGGCGCTCGGCGGCGCTCTGGCCTTCCCACCAGCTCCCTTCGTTGCGGCCGTGCAGGCGCAGATAGCCCACCTCGCCGGTCACGTGTACCTGTGGCTCGGGCATGCCGCCCACCGGCGGATAATCCGGGCTCACCCAGATAACACCGTATTCGGCCATCCCTTCACGCACCTCGGGGCGGTCCCAGCTGGCGTGCCGCAGTTCCACTGCCAGCTCGTGCCCGGCGAAGCGCTCGGTCAGCTCGGCCAGATACAGCCGGTTGTCACGGGTACGGTGAAAAGAATAGGGAAACTGCGCCAGATACGGCCCCATCATACCGGCGTCACGCAGCGGCTCGGGGCTTTGCAGCATCCGGTCATAGTCGCTGTCTTGTGGGGCGCGTTCGTGGGTAAAGACCTTATTCAGCTTGACCGCCATCCGGAAATCACGCCGGCCCACCCGCCGCACCATGCCCTCGAACGCCTTGATGCCGGGAATGGCGTAAAAGGAGCTGTTCAGCTCAACCGCCGTGAAGTGCTCAGCATAAGCCTGCAGATAGGCGTCTTTTTTGACCCCTTCGTAAATCAGGCCCTCGGCGGTCCAGTCGTCGTTGGAATACCCGCCGCAGCCCAGCCAGATGTTCATCATTGCCCCACCTGTATCGTCATGGCCCCACTATGCCGCGCTGACCGTGCGCCGGCATGGGCGGCGGATAGAGGCGCATTTATACAGCCTGCTGCGGCTGCCGGCAAAAAAGTGAGGGCAGCAAAGCAGCCAGTCAGGACAGCTGGTGGTTGACCTGATTCTGGCCGGCCCAGAAGTTCATCACACTGGAAATGGTGTGGCGGAAACGGTCGTAATCCAGCGGCTTGACCACGTAGGCGTTGGCTCCCAGCGCGTATGAGCGCTGCACGTCGCTGCGCTCGCGGCTGGTGCTAAGCATCACCACCGGCAGGGTGGCCGTGGCCGGGTTCTGACGAATGCTGCGCAGCACGCTCAGACCGTCCACCTGCGGCATGTTCAGGTCCAGCAGCACCACGTCCGGCAGCTGCTCGGGCTGGGCGGCCAACCGGGTCAGGAAATCCAGCGCTTCTTGGCCGCCCGACATGATCTGCACCTCGGCCGGCGCGCAGCTTTCTTCGCCCAGCTCGGTAAAAACGATCCGCGCCAGCTCACGGTCGTTGGGGTCGTCGTCAACCAGCAGGATGTAGCGTTCGAGGTTGTCTGCCGTCATGTTTTCTCCCCCCACCTATATTCTTTCAGATTTCTACCTCTAAAGCTTCTCTTAAGATAACATTACTCTATAAACTTTATGTAATTGTTGCTGTCCGGGCTGACCAGACTGCGCCGTCCTGACCCGGCTGGCCAGCCCTTTCTGGCATCATGTAGGCATGACTTTTTCTGCGCCCCCGTCGCTCCAAGCTGGCAAATCCGAGTGGCGGCAGTGGGCCCGGCAACAGCGGGCCGCTCAGCCGGATGTGTCGGCCGCCATTACCGGATATACAGCTGAACTGCTGCGGCAGTTGGGCGCAGAAACAGTGCTGGCGTATCACGCGCTGCCCGGCGAGCCGGATCTCAGCGGGCTACGGGGCCACTTCCGGCTGCTGACCACCCGCGCCCGGGTGTGCCCCGAGCGGCACCTCACCCTGCATGAGTGGGACAGCGCCAGCGAGGTCAGCCCGCTGGGGGTGTTGCAGCCTCCCCGGGACACGCCGCAGGTGCCGCCCAGCGAGGTGGACGCCGTGGTACTGCCGGCGCTGGCTTTCGACCGCCGCGGCATCCGTCTGGGCTACGGCGGCGGCTTTTACGACCGCTTTTTGGCCGGCTTTCAGGGCCCTACCATCGGCGTGACAGCTGTGGCGCTGCTGCTGGACGCCGTACCCTGCGAGACCCACGACATTCCCCTGCACTGGATCGTGACCGAGCGGGAAACCTGGCGGGTTCCGTAATGCACAGCTGGCCCCGGCAGGGGCCCCAGTCACGGACGCTCAGGTGTGCGATGTGCTAGCATTTTCCAGTTTGCCCTCATGGGGGACCTTGCCGGCTCTGTCCCGGTAGAAAACCCAGAGGAACAGCTGAAAGGTGCCGCCACCCTTCAGACTGCCCGCGCGGGGACTGGTGCCCCGGCCCGCCTGCGCAAGAAAAAACCCCTCCGGCCCTGAGCGCCGGAAATCTAACCGGGCGAAAGCCCCAGGAGAGAATTCATGAAGCGTACCTACCAACCCAACCGCCGCAAGCGCGCCAAGACCCACGGTTTCCGCGCCCGCATGAAGACCAAAGCCGGCCGCAACATTCTGGCCCGCCGCCGCGCCAAGGGCCGCGCCCGCCTGACCGTCAGCGACGAGCAGTAACCCGCAGAGTCAGCGCTGTGCTTCCTGATCAGGCCAGCCCGTCACCGCAGGGCAGCGCCACCCCCCAGCACGGCGGGGTGGCGCTGCGCTCTTTGAAGGGCGACAAGGAATTCCGCCGGGTGCGCCGTCAGGGCGCGTCCCTGCGGTATGCACTGTTTAGCCTCAAGGTGACCGGTTACCGTCCCCGCCACGGGCAGCCCTGGCGACCGGCCGCCCAGATCGGCATCGTGGTGCCCAAAAAGGTGCTGAAGCATGCCGTGGACCGCAACCGGGTGCGCCGCCGGGTGCGCGAGGCCCTGCGGACACTGCCGCAGCAGGGCCAGCCGCTGCCGGCCTGCCGGGCCATCCTCTTTCCCACTGAAGCCGCGCTACACGCTCCCTTTACCGAGTTGCAGCAGGCACTGGCAGCCGCGCTCTTACAGGTGCCGGAGCAGGTAAAGCGCAGCGGCAAACGCCGGAAAACTCCCGGCCGTCCGGCCCGTCCAGGAGGCGAGCGGTGAGCGGACCTGCCGAAACGGGAACGCCAGCCCCCAGCCCGGCCGCGTCGCTGCTGATCGGTGCGGTGCGCTGGTATCAGCGGGAACTGTCGCCGCGCAAGCCCGCCCCTACCTGCCGCTTTACCCCGACTTGTTCCAGCTACGCGGTGACTGCCCTGCAAAAACACGGCGCCCTCAAGGGCAGCTGGCTGGCCTTCTGGCGCTTTTTCCGTTGTAACCCGCTGTTTAAGGGCGGCTATGATCCGGTGCCCGACGTGTGGCCCCGGCCGCACCAGCATTAAGCGTTGGCGCCGGAGACAGGTACCTAAACGTATATCTAAACACTTTCGCTAGCCTCTCTTACGCGCGGAGCTGGCCGGCCGGATTAGGGTGCGGGCATGACCAATCAGAGCGTCAAGTCCAACTTCAGCAGCGACGAATGGATGAAAGTGATGACCGGGGCCGGCAACGCGGGCGCCGCCGTGGTGGCCGCCAGCCCCAGTGGCGTCACCGGTCTGGTGGCCGAAATGAGCGCCATCGTCAAAGGCGTGCGCGAAGAGGTGAGTAAGAATCCCCGCACTCCTCTGATGGAAGCCATTGCCGCCGACCTGGTGGCCGGACCGCCCGAGGGCCTGCAGCAGGACGAGCAGGGCCGCATCACCAACATGGAAGAAGCGGTGGAGAAGACACTGGAAGGCGTGCGCCAGGCCCTGTGGCTGGTCGACAGCAAAACCAGCCCGGAAGACGCCGCGAGCTACCGGGACATGCTGCGTACCGTGGCCCAGCGGGTGGCCGAAGCAGCCAAGGAAGGTGGCTTTCTGGGCATCGGCGGCGAGCAGATTAATGACAAGGAACGTGACGTGCTGGCCCGGCTAGAAGAACTGATGGGCGGCCAGAGCGCCGGTGCAGCGGCCAACGGCGAAACCGCTGCCAGCACTGACCCGCTGAGCAACCCCAGCCCCGACGGCTCGGGCAACGCCAACTGAGATCTGCCGCAGCGGGCCTGGGCACTGCCCCTGGCAGATGGGGTAGATTGGCTGTCAGAGCTGGCAGTGACTGGCGCCGCGACGTGGGCTGACCACGGGGAAGCTGCACAGCAAAAGCAATGAGGCCGCGCGCCTGGGCCGGATGGTGTCCCCTGCTGGGGGCGCCATCCGCTTTTTCATGCCGGGCGGCTTTGCCAAGGCATTTTTGCCCGCCCATCCTTACCCCACGTCCCAGTTTTAAGGAGGAAACTCATCATGCCCACCAAGCGCGCCCTGCTGTCCGTCAGCGACAAGACCGGCATCACCGAATTCGCCCACCAGCTCAGCGACGCCGGCTGGGAGCTGATCAGCACCGGCGGCACCCTGAAAGTGCTGCAGGCGGCGGGCCTGACCGTGCGGGCCGTCAGCGACCTGACCGGCTTTCCCGAAATGCTGGACGGCCGGGTCAAGACCCTGCACCCGGCCGTCCACGGCGGCATTCTGGCCCGGCGCGAAGCGGGGCACCTGCAGCAGCTGGAACTGCACGGCATCGGCACCATCGACCTGGTGTGCGTGAACCTCTACCCTTTCCGCGAAACGGTGGCGCGCGGCGCACCTGACCCCGAAGTGATCGAGAACATCGACATTGGCGGCCCGGCCATGATTCGCTCGGCGGCCAAGAACCATGACGCCGTATTGGTGCTGGTAGACCCCGCCGACTACTCACTGGCTCTGCAAGACGAGGTGTCGCCCGCCGAGCGCCGCCGCCTGGCAGCCAAGGCCTACCGCCACACCTCCGAGTACGACGCGGCAATTACGGCGTATCTGTCGGGTGAACCGGACGAACTGCCGACGCAGTTGCCCGCACACCTCGGCCTCAACCTGACCCGCACCGCGCAGGTGCGCTACGGCGAAAACCCGCACCAGCCCGGCGCGATTTATCGCTGGGGCGGCGCGCGCGGCCCGGTCATCGACGCGCAGGTGGTGGCCGGCAAGCCGATGAGCTTCAACAACTACGCCGACGCCGACGCAGCCTGGGCGCTGTGCCAGAGCCTGGCCGCCCAGGAGGAAGGCGCCGTGTGCGTGGCGGTCAAGCACGCCAACCCCTGCGGCGTGGCGGTGGCTGCCGACGTGAAAACCGCCTGGGAACGCGCCCGCGACGCCGATACCCTCAGCGTGTTTGGCGGCGTGGTGGCGGTCAGCCGGCCGGTGGACCTGGCAGCGGCCCAGAGCATGCGCGGCACCTTCCTGGAAGTGCTGATTGCGCCTGATGTGACGCCCGACGCGGTGGAATGGTTCGCCCAGAAAAAACCCGACTTGCGGGTGCTGATTGCGGGAGAGACGGAGGGCGTGAGCGTGCTGGACGTGCGCCCGCTGACCGGCGGTTTTGCCGTGCAGGAGAGCGACGCCCGGCCCTGGGACGACCTCTGCCCCGAAGTGGTCACCGAGCGCCAGCCCACCGAGCAGGAATGGGCCGACCTGCGCTTTGCCTGGGCAGTGGTCAAGGGCGCGCGCTCCAATGCCATCGCCCTATGCAAAGGTGGCGTGACAGTGGGCCTCGGCGCGGGCGCGGTCAGCCGCATCTGGGCCGCCGAGCGAGCTGTAACCAACGCCGGCGAAGCAGCCCAGGGCGCGGTGATGGCCTCCGAAGCTTTCTTCCCCTTCGACGATGTGGTGCGGCTGGCGGCCAGCGCGGGCGTCACGGCGGTGCTGCAACCCGGCGGTGCCAAGCGCGACCCGGAAGTGATTGCCGCCTGCAGCGAGCTGGGAATCAGCATGGTGTTTACCGGCTCAAGGCATTTCCGGCACTGAGTGGCCGGCGGAGGCAAGCAACGCGTGCAGAAGACAGAAAGAAGAACAGGACAAGACAGAGATGGCTGATACGGTGCGACTCAAAGGAAAACCGCTGGCAACCCAGGTGCTGGCCCACGTGAGCGAGGCGCTGGCCGGCTGGGCGCAGGAGGGCTTTGCTCCCCGCCTGGTCAGCGTACTGGCTTCCGACGACCCGGCGTCGCAGGTGTACGCACAGGCCAAGGCCCGCCGCGCCAAGAAACTGGGCGTGGAATACGAGGTGCTGGACCTGGGCGCGGCCGTCTCACAGCAGGAGCTGGACCGCAGGCTGGCAGAACTCTCAGCCGACGACCAGATTCACGGCATCATGCTGGAATTGCCGCTGGCCTCACAGCTGGATACGGTGGACAGCTTCTTGCAGCTCAGCCGCCGCAAGGACATCGAGGGGCTGACGCCGGCCAACCTCTCGCGGCTGGCGGCCGGGCAGGAAAACTCGGTGCTGCTTCCGCCCACACCGCGCAGCGTCCGTTATCTGCTGCGGCAGGCTTTCGGCAACGACCTGCAGGGCAAGCGCATTGCCGTGATCGGCCCTGGGCGCACGGTGGGCCGGCCGCTGGTGTGGATGCTGAACAATTTCGGTGCCACGGTTACCCTGATCAACCAGCACAGCCGGGACATGGCCGAGCTGCTGCGCCCGCAAGACGCCGTGGTGGTCGCCGTCGGCCACCGTGGGCTGCTGAAGGCCGAGCAGGTGCAGCCTCACCACGTGGTGATCGACGCCGGCATCAACGTGACCGATGAAGGCGTGGTCGGTGACGCCGAGCCGGCCGTGGCGGAAGTGGTGCGCGCCATCACACCAGTGCCGGGCGGCGTGGGGCCGCTGACCAGCGCCCTGATGTACCAGAACATGGTGCGGGCCGTGCAGCTTCAGCGCGGCGAAACACCCGAGGAATACGTGCTGGACCTGTCTCTGGACTGACCACAGCGCCAGGCGCCTTTCAGCAAGACACCGGGAAACCGGCTTTGCTTTAGCAGAAAGAAGCCCCCGCCGTTGCTGGCGGGGAGCTTGATTATTGTGGAGCGGCCAGGGTTCAGCCAGTGCGCTGAATCCGGCCAGCCCGCAGGTCGGCGCGGTAAGCGTTCAACTCACGCTTGACCACCGGCATCAGCAGATACAGCCCGATGATGTTGGGAATGGACATCGTGAAGATCATCGAATCGGAAAAATCGATGATGGAGTTCAGGTCCATGGTGGCTCCGATCACGGTGGCCAGCAGGAAAAAGACCTGATAGGCCAAAATGGCGCCGCGGTTCTCATTGGTCAGGTAGGCAATCGCCTTGCTGCCGTAATACGACCAGGTGATGATGGTGCTGACCGCAAAAAGAATCACGGCCAGGGTCACCAGCCAGGAGAAACCGGGCACCACACTGTCGAACGCAGCGCTGGTCATGGTGACACCCGAGAGGTCCTTGTTGGTGTATACCCCAGTGACCACCAGGGTCAGGGCCGTCATAGTGCAGATCACCACGGTGTCAATAAAAGGCTCCAGCAGCGAGGCATAGCCTTCGGTCACGGGGCGGTCGGTCTTGACCGCCGAGTGGGCAATGGCCGCCGAACCGATGCCGGCCTCGTTGGAGAAAGTGGCGCGGCGCATGCCCTGAATCAGCACGCCGATCACACCGCCGGTAATGCCCTGCGGCGAAAAAGCGCCCGAAAAGATTGAGCTGATGGCTTCGGGAATATGCCCGGCGTTGGCGATCAGTACGGCCAGGGCACCGAAGATATACAGGCCGGCCATAAACGGCACCAGCTTGTCGGTTACGCGCGCAATACTCTTGATCCCACCGATAATCACCGCGCCCACCACCAGGGCGATGACCACACTCAGCAGCCACTTATAGGACGCCAACGGGCCAGCGGCACCGCCAGTCATAGAAACCAGCTGCGAGACGGTCTGGTTGCTCTGGAACATGCTGCCGGCACCCAGGCTGCCGAAGATGGTCGCTATGGCGAAGATGGCCGCCAGCACCGTCCCCAGCCCGCCCAGGCCACGCTCGGCCAGGCCACGCGACAGGTAAAACATCGGCCCACCCGAAACTGTGCCGTCGGGGTTCTCACGGCGGTATTTCACGCCCAGAGTGCATTCCACGAACTTGGTACTCATGCCCAGCAGGCCAGCCAGAATCATCCAGAAGGTGGCGCCCGGCCCACCCACGCTGACGGCGGCGGTCAGCGCCTGAAAATGGCTGACCTCGCCGGGGCCATTGGAGTGGCTGTCGTACTTGCCGCGGACAATATCAATGGCGTGGCCAAACCCGCTGATGTTCACGAAGCCCATAGACATCGTGAAAATAAGAGCCGCTGCAATCAGCCACACCACGATCAAGGGGAGGTCAGCTCCCGCCACCGGCACTGTGTAAAACACCACTCTGGCGATGGCACTACTGATAGGAGACACAGCGTTATTGATCCGCTCGTCCAGACCCAGCTGCCCCGGAGCAGCGGCAACTGCTATGCCAGAGAGCGAAACCGATAACAACATTAAAAAGGAAAACAGCCTGTTCATGATCTTTTGTTGCCTCTTGCCACCAGTGACTTTGCTCTTGTAAAGGGAATTAAGATCATCATGAATAAAGATTCGCTTTGATGTGAGTCAAATGAGGCAGGCCGGCAAACTTAGATCTAAAGATCAAGGTTTTGCCTGCACCAGAACACGTAAAAAGAGTACACTAGGCCAGTAAAAGAACATTTAGAAAGAGTCTGACTATACAGGGAATGCATAGGATTTCAGACAGACGGATGACCTTTTCTCTAGCCAACTCAGGCAGGGAAAACAAAAGGCAGGCAAGAGACCGCCTGACCCAGTAACGACAGTATCGGGGGAGCTTAAGGTCTCAGCCCTCTTTCAGAGACAGCAACAAAAAAGGCGACCTTATAGGCCACCCTTTCAGTTCAAGCTAAGGAGTTTTAGGACTCGTCGCCGCCGCGGTTGCCCCAGCCACGATCTGCGCGGGCGCGGGGGCGGAAAGCGGTATCTCCACCATTATCACGGCCACCGAAGTCACGGCCACCGCGCTCGTTGCGGTCTTCACGGGGACGGAAGCCACCGTCGCGGCTACCGAAGTCACGGCCGCCACGGTCTTCGCGGGGACGGAAACCACCATCACGCCCGCCGAAATCGCGGGGGCCACGGTCGCTGCGGTCTTCACGGGGGCGGAAACCACCGTCGCGGCCACCGAAGTCACGGCCGCCACGGTCATTGCGGTCGCCACGCGGGCGGAAGCCGCCGTCACGGCCACCGAAATCACGGGGGCCACGGTCGCTGCGGTCTTCACGGGGGCGGAAACCACCGTCGCGGCCACCGAAGTCACGGCCGCCACGGTCATTGCGGTCGCCACGCGGGCGGAAGCCGCCATCACGGCCACCGAAATCACGGGGGCCACGGTCGCTGCGGGGGCCACCGGAACGGCCCGAGCCCACGGCGTCGCGCAGATCGCGCATTTCGCGGCGCAGGCCACGGATTTCCTTGGACTGTGCTTCCAGCATTTCGCGCAGATCACCCATCACGGCCAGCAGGTCATCCACATCAACAAATTCGACGTCTTCGTCGTCATCAGTTTCATCACCAGCGGCCCACTCGGTCGCCGGAGTTTCGCTGTCATCCTGATCTAGCTCATCCATATCGCTGTCGCCTTCCTGGGCGTCCAGCACCTGGTCTTCGTCAATTTCGCCCTGCAGTTCGGGCAGTACGTCGCGTACTTCTTTGGGCATATTCTGTGTGCCAGCGTCGCTCGGCTGGTCCGTGTTCTGGCCTGCGGTGGTCTGGGGCTCAGCCTGGGTCTCGGTTTCAGGCTGGCGTTGATCTTGATCGGTCATGCTGATTTTCCTTTCCTGCGCTCTTGGGCCTGAAGACCCCGTCAGGGTTCAGGGGGACGCAGTGGATGACAGTCTATCACTGCGTCCCCGCGCTTTACCGCGAGGTAAACGCCAATAAATCGCTCAAATCCTGGGGCCAGCCCTCAGCGGCGCATCACCTGGCGCAGAATCAGGAAAAGCGGCCAATAGAGCACGAAGGCAATCGCTGCACCGGCCAGCAAGCCCATCCAGATCGTCTGCTCATAGGCCAGCCAGACCGCCAGCCAGGCAAAAGAGCCCACGCTGGTCGCGAACATAATCGCCAGCCGGCGGGCCGTATCTTCAGGTTCCCAGGAGTTGAAGTCCATACCAGACATTATGGCTGAGGCCCGCCATCACGCTGTGGGTTACGCTGCGCTTTCTACTTAGGGAGACGTCCCAGACGGCAAACTTCCCTTTCCCAGCCACCTGTTGACGGCTTGCCAAAGCCGTGTTACTATTTTCCGGTGCCTGCATGGCACCCCCTTGAAAGGCAGTCTGACGCAATATCAGCTGCGCGTGTGGCCCCATCGTCTAACGGTTAGGACACCACCCTTTCAAGGTGGCGATACGGGTTCGAATCCCGTTGGGGTCACCAAATACCTCCGCTTCGGCGGGGGTTTTTTATTGTCTTAACATAAATTTGGGCCTGGGTTGCCTTCACCAGGTCACTCTTAAGCGCGTTTTAGACTGCCAAGGATGAAAGCGATTATTCCTGCAGCTGGCCTGGGCACACGTATGCGCCCCCTGACCTTTACGCGGCCCAAACCCGTGCTGCGGGTGGCCGGTGAACCGATCATTCAGCACGCTATCAATACGCTGCGTGCCGCCGGCATCGAGAGCGTCGGTGTGGTTGTTTCCGATATTACCCGCGACGAGATTGAGCATGTCACGGAGCAGATCACCGATATGGAGATCGTGCTGATTGACCAGCATGACCAGCTGGGCCTGGGTCACGCCGTCCTGACTGCCCGAGATTGGGTAGGCCAGGACGATTTCTGTGTCTATCTGGGCGACAACCTGTTTGAGGGCGGCGTCGCCCCCTATGTGCAGCACTTTCAGGAACTGCGCCCTGAAGCCCTGATTGCCCTGGTTGAAGTGGCAGATCCCAGTGCTTTCGGCGTAGCCGAAATGGACGGCGAACGTATTGTCCGGCTGGTGGAAAAGCCCAAAAACCCACCCAGCAATCTGGCGGTGGCCGGCTTTTACTGCTTCACGCCGGCTGTTTTTGACCGCTTGGAAACCCTGCAGCCCTCGGCGCGCGGCGAGTACGAAATTACCGACGCCATCCAGGCCTTGATCGAAGCGGGGCAGCCGGTGATCGGGCAAAAGGTGGCCGGCTGGTGGAAAGACACCGGCCGCCCCGAGGACCTGCTGGACGCCAACCGTCTGCTGCTGGAAAACCTGGAAACGGTAAATGAGGGCTTGGTAGAAGACAGCCGGATCACCGGCCGGGTGCATATTCCGGCCAGCAGCCGGGTGGTCCGCAGCAAGATCGTGGGGCCAGTACTGCTGGGCGAAAACGTGGTGATTGAAGACGCCTACATCGGACCTTTTACCAGCGTGGGCAGCGGTACCCAGATTCGCGGCGCCGAGGTTGAGCATTCGGTCATTGACGCCGAGGTCAAGATTCTCAACCTGCCCACCCGCCTGCAGGACTGTCTGATTGGCCTGCGGGCCGAGGTGCGCGGTGGCCGCACAGTCCCCCGGACCCACAAGCTGACCATCTCGGACGCCAGCGTGGTGCAGCTGGCCTGAGATACTTTTACCCTATCTAAGCCGCGCGCCGACAGCCTAAGACTGAGGCTGCTGGCACGCGGCTTAGCTTTAGTTGAGTCCGGCTCAGTTGACCGCTGCCCCTACGACCTATCATGCGGCTATGACTGATATGACTCCTCTTCCTGAAATTCATCTTGGCCAGCTGCTGCGCACCGGCCAGGACGCCCATGCCGAGGGCGAAGTGACCGAGCTGCGCTACGGACAGGGCGGCGAGCAGTTGCTGTCCTTCGCCGAGCCGGCGCCCTACCGGGTGGACATCAACAGCGTGGGCGGCGACGACTTTTACTTGCAGGGGTATTTTCGCCCTACCCTCCAGAGCGAGTGCGCCCGTTGCCTGCGCGACGTGGAAGTGCCGCTGGACCTGAAACTGGGCATGTTGATGCGCTTCGACCCGAATGTGGAAGTGCCGTATATCGAAGAAGCCGAAAGCGGCGAGGAACTGCTGATGTTCGGAGAGACGCGGCTGGACCTGAGCGCCTTTCTGGCCGAAACGGCGCTGGTCAGCCTGCCACTGGTGGTGCTGCACGACCCGGACTGCAAAGGTCTGTGCCAGGTGTGTGGTCAGGACCTCAACGAAGGTACCTGCGAGCACATGGCCGCCGTGCCGGTCGAGAACGAACATGACCTGCCGCACCCGGCCCAGGCCGACAGCCCTTTCGCGGCCCTGCGCGACCTGGACCTGCCGGATGATGACAGCGACCCGGACAGCAGCGTGAAGTCTTGAGCAGCGAACTGACCCATTTTCAGGATGGCCGGCCGCGCATGGTGGACGTCTCGGACAAGGCCGTGACCCAGCGTGAGGCCAGCGCCGAGGGCTGGGTCCGCCTGCCGCCCGAGGCCCGCGCCGCGCTGGAAGCTGGCCGCACCCCCAAGGGTGACCCCCTGGTGGTGGCTCAGCTGGCCGGCATCCAGGGCGCCAAGCGCACCGCCGAGCTGGTGCTGCTGTGCCACCCGCTGCCTATCAGCGGCAGCCGGGTTGAGCTGAGCCTGGAGCCTGGGGGGGTTCGTATTGTGGCCACTGTGCGGACCACCGGACAGACCGGCGTGGAGATGGAAGCACTGACAGCCGTCAGTGTGGCGGCCCTCAACCTCTACGACATGCTCAAGGCTGTCAGCAAGGCGGTAGAGATTGATGGCATCCGGCTGCTGAGCAAGTCGGGCGGCAAGAGTGGGAATTACCAGGCCGCTGAATAAAGCCCAGTCCCCAAACAGCATTCAGGGCGTGGCGCCACATAGGCGGGCCGCGCCTCTTTTATTGTTTACATCTTGCAGTCTCAAAAGCCCACAGACCTGTGCGGCGATGGCCGGCGAACAGGCACAAAAAAAGCATTGCCAGTAAGCAACGGCACCCGAATGATAACCCTTATGGCTGCTGCCTTCCGACTCTGACCAGGTTCAGATCTCACTCGCCGCGTTGCGCCAGCAATGCAGGGAAAAGAGTAGCACAGAGCCCCGCTAGCTGACAAATCTGGGCCCGCTCAAATTCTTACCTGACCGGGGCCTATGCTCAGCGGCGGCCGCTGGAAAAGGCAACAAAAAAGCCCACCGAGGGGGTGGGCCGGACAAAAAACCTGGTGCTGAGGATGGGACTTGAACCCACACGGTGTGAACCACACGCCCCTCAAGCGTGCGCGTCTACCAATTCCGCCACCCCAGCAGGGGCCTTAAAATGATAGGGGCCAACCCCCTGAGAAGTCAAGGAGAATGCCTTGCTCAGGCGCGGCGGCACATGCTACCCTGGCGTTTGCCGCTGGCGCGGTGGGGGCCTTCCCTGGCTGCTCCACGCGGGACTTCATAACACAGGAGGAATAATTCGTGATTGACAAACAGCAAGTAATTACCGACAACCAGCGCGGCGCGTCCGACACCGGCAGCACCGAAGTGCAGGTGGCCCTACTTACCGCCCGGATCAACAACCTGAGCGCTCACCTGCAGGCCAACAAGAAGGACAAGCATAGCCAGCGTGGCCTGCAGCTGATGAACGGCCAGCGCCGCCGCCTGCTGAAGTACCTGGAACGCACCGACTACGACGGCTACATCGCCCTGACCGACAAGCTGGGCATCCGCCGCGGTCAGCGCATCGTCAAGTAAGTCTTTCCAGAGTTCAGATTTACAGACCAGCCTAAGGGCTGGTTTTTTTATGGCCGCCGCACAGCTGCCAAGAGCAGACTCGCAGGGTGCATTCTGTGCTGGAAGCGGCCTGAAGCCGTGTCTGGCAGGCTGAAGGTTCCCCTTTGCCTGTGCCCACCTGCGGCCCCACTTGACAGAATCCGGCGCGGCTTGTAAATTAAGCAAGCCTGATTCACGGAAGCGCTCAAGAGCGCCGAAGGAGTTTCCAAGATGCCGAGGTGGCGGAATTGGTAGACGCGCTAGTTTCAGGGACTAGTGCCGCAAGGCGTGTGGGTTCAAGTCCCATCCTCGGCACCAGAAGAAAGACCCGTTCTCTATGAGCGGGTCTTTTTTTATGGCCTCTGCTTTTGCTTTCTGCTGGCCGGCTACAGCCGACGGCGGGTCAGCAGTTCGCTGTACAGGTCAGCCAGAGCCTGGGCGCGCTGGGGCAGATCATAGCGGCGAGCAGTGTCCCAGGCGCCGGCCTGCAGGCGGGGCAGCGCCTGAGGTGCCAGTGCCGACAGCAAGCCCTCAGCCAGCGCCTCTGCGTCCGGCTCGGTCACGTGGCCGTTGACGCCCGGTTGCACCAGATCCAGCGCGGCGGGGCTACGGGCGGCCACCAGCGGCGTGCGGGCGGCCAGTGCCTCGATCATGCTCATGGGGAGCACCTCGGAGGTGCTGGCGGTGATAAAAACGTCGGCGGCCGACAGGGCGGCCGGCACCTCGCTGTAGGGCAGGCCGCCGGTCATCACGGCGCCCTCTGGCAGGCGCTGGGCCAGCTCGGCGTGACTGGGGCCGTCGCCTACCAGGGCCAGCTGTAGCCCGGGGCGACGCTGGCGGGCCAGCTCGAAAGCGGTCAGCAGTGTGTCCAGATTCTTTTCGGGCGCCAGGCGGCCCAGATACATCGCCAGCGGCGCCTGAGTGTCCAGGCCGGAGCGCTGGCGAAAAGGCGTGCCGTCCAGCGGCTCCCCATCCGGGCCGGTAAAGGCGCTCAGGTTCACCGGGTTCGGGAACAGCCGGACCTCGCCGGCGTACCCGTAGCGGCGCAGCATCTCCTGCATGGCCTGGCCCGGCGCCAGCACCGCGTCCACCTGTGCGGCAAACTCCACCACGTGCCGGCGCATGGCGGGAGCGGCCAGCCGCGGCGGGACCGGCGAGTAGTGCAGGTACTGATCGTACTGGGTGTGGGCGGTGTAGACCACCGGCGCCCGCCGGCCCCCGGTGCGGCCCGAGCGGCGCGACCAGTCCAGCGCCAGCCGGCCGGCCAAAAAGGGATGCATGGTGTGCAGAATGTCCAGATCGTCCAGCGGCAGCTGACGGGTCTGCGAGCGTGGGTGCAGCAGCACCGGATAGTCGGCCGGAGCGCCCAGAAAACGGGCGGCGCGGAACGAGGTGGGCAGCCGGTAGACCGGGCCTTCCTCGACCCAGTCCGGCTGGCGGTACTGAGCCGGATGACGCGGGGCAAAGACGCGGACCTCATGGCCCAGGGCGCGCAGACCGCGCACGAACAGGGCCGTCGACGTCGCCACGCCGTTTCTGGAAGGCGGGTAGGTGGCAGTGACGATCCCGATACGCACAGCTTCAGTCTAGAGGCTGGCCGGGGAGGCATGTGCCGCAGGAAGAACACTGGAAGAGGGCAGCGCCGCCCGCCGGGAGTTTGCCTCAGGCTTCCTCTGCCCCACTCTGGCCCCGGCTGGCCCCGCTCTGCTCGGCCTGGGTGGCCCGCTCGGCGCGGCACACGTCCTCGGCGCCGATCTCACGCTGCTCGGCTTCATTCTCGAACAGCTCACGCCGGGCCTTGAGTTTGGTCTCCGGCTGCTGCAGGTCACCCTTGCCATGGTGGACTTTCTGAAACAGGACGATGACTCCGCCGGCCAGCGCGAAGGAGAGGGCAAACAGCAGGGTTTCCTGGGGATTTTCCCAGTTCACGTAGTGCTGCAAAAAAGTGACCCCCAGAATCACCATGATGACCGATACGATTTTCTGCTCCAGGTCACCCAGGCTTTCGATGCCCAGCGCGCTGGTGATGTTCAGCGGCCGGATAAACAGCGAGTACATGCCCAGGCCGATGATGTAAAACACCACCGCCTTGAGCATGGTAGAGACCACTTCCAGGAATTCCACCGCCAGATCGGTCTTCTGGCTGAGAACGCCCTCGGTGAGCATGGCATGCCAGGTTTCGTAGATGGACCACAGCGCTACCAAAGTGCCCTGAATAAAGAGGCTGAGGGCCACCAGCAACACCGCGAGGACCGCCAGCACCACGACGAAGCGCGTGCGGCCGATCAGCTCGCTCATGGTGTCGTCGTGTTTGGAGGCCGGCGGTTCGCGGTGCTGAGACATAAAAAGAGGCTATGCCAGCCGCCCTGGCCTGAGGAGGGGCCCGGCCCTTAGGCTCCCTTGAGCTGGGCCCGTGCCAGCCGCAGGAAATAGGCGGCGGCGCGGTCAGACGGGTCCAGCTGCACGGCGCGCTCATAGCTGGCGGCGGCCTCGGCGTAACGGCCGGCCTCGTAAGCGACGCGGCCCAGCCAGGACCAGGCCTTGGCGTACTGCGGGCTCTGAACGGTGGCCTGCCGGAAGGCGGCCTCGGCCCCGGCACGGTCGCTACTGGTGTAGAGGCTATAGCCCTGACGGAACTGCCGGGTGGCTTCCAGGCCGTACTGCTCTGCCTCGGTGGCCAGGCCGAGGTTGTAACGGTCGGCGTCGGTGGCGCCGGGCAAGGCGCTCAGCGCCGCGTAAGCAGCGCGGGCAGCGGCGGCGTCGCCCAGGTCCAGCGCCAGGCGGCCGGCCTCACGCTGCGCGGCGGCAAAGCTGGGGGCCAGGCGGGCAGCTTGCTGAAAGCCCCGCAGGGCCTCGGCACGGCGCCCGGCGTCCAGGTCGGCATAAGCTTGGCTGAAAGCGCGGGTGGCGTCTGCACCGTACTGCCCGGCCTGCACCGCCACCTGACTGAAGTAGGCGGCGGTGCAGGCCTGAGGCCGCAGCTGCACGGCGCGGCCATACAAGGTCTGGGCAGCGGCAAAATCGCCCTGTTCCAGCGCCACCCGGCCGGCCCACAGCGCGCACTGGGCATCGTCTGGGGCGGCCCGCAGGCATTCGGCCAGCAACTGGGCCGCCTGGGGCAGGTCCTGGCGGGTGTAGGCGGCGTAGGCCAGGTTGTAATACACCTGCCCTGCTGCCGCCCGGGCCTGGGGGGTGGCCTGATCGCCGGCCACCGCAAAATAGGCCTGCCAGCTGCTCAGCGCCCGCGCCCAGAAGCCGGTGGCCGTGTAAATTTCGGCGCGCAGAGCCAGGAAACTGGGGTTGGCCGGCTCCAGGGCGACCGCCGCTTCGGCCGCCTCGGCCGCCTGCTTCCAGAGCGTCTGGTCAATGGAGGCGCTGCCGGCCGGGTAGCGGGTGCGGGCCTGGGCGCTCAGGGCACGGGCCTGAGCCGCCGCCTCGGCAGCGCTGCTGAAGGCCAGGGCCGGCTGAGCAGCCTGAGTCAGGGCAGCTGCGGGGGCCGAGACAGCTGCAGCTGGAGCCGCCGGTGCCGTCTGAGCGGTTTGCGTTGGAGCGGTCTGAGCCTGGGCCGCCGGAGCCAGCAGAGCGGCGCTGAGCAGAGCAACCGGGAAAAGAGCGGAGCGCCGGGTCAGGCGGGGAGTGGAACGCGTCATAGGACATCCTCCTGGGGGGAAAGGGAAGAAAAGGAACGTGGACTGACATTCATTCCAGCCGCCCGGCCCATGAGTCTGGTGGGAAAAGCTTGACGCGGCACTCAGGTAAAGGGCACTCAGGCAAGGGGTGCTTAGGCAGGGTGGTCCGCGGCCGGGACAGCGTCTCTGGCCTCGCCCACACTCTCTTCCTCGTCCAGCCACTCGAAACTGAGGGGGCCGAACTCGCGCGCCCACAGGTCGGCCTTTTCCCCGGCGCCCTGGCGGTCCAGAGCGTTGGGCACACAGGCGGTCAGGCGCCAGCCCTTGCCACTGCGCTCCAGCCCTGTGATCTGGGTATGGCCCCCGTAAGAGCGGTCCAGGCCGTCGGCGACCCGCAGGATGGCAGCCATCTGCGAGACCAGGCGCTGGTCCTCGCGGCTCAGGGCGCGCCATTCCTCGTGCGAGTCCTTGGG
This sequence comes from Deinococcus sp. Marseille-Q6407, assembly GCF_946848805.1. Lineage (NCBI taxonomy): Bacteria > Thermotogati > Deinococcota > Deinococci > Deinococcales > Deinococcaceae > Deinococcus > Deinococcus sp. Marseille-Q6407. Next base: position 495,453 of record NZ_CAMPFU010000003.1, on the reverse strand, counting down.
CATGCTGCGGCGGTGATAGCGGGCAATCTGGGCCACCAGTTCCACCCCGCGGGCATCGAAGCCCAGCAGGCCGCCGTGGCGAATCAGGTAGGCCGAGTGCTTATGGTGGCTGCTCTGCGCGACCAGCTGCCCCACCTCGTGCAGGGTGGCGGCCGCCCGCAGCAGGCCGCGGCCCTCTTCCGGCAAGGGCTGGCCCTGCTCACGCAGCCGGTTGTACAGCTCCTTGCTCAGCGCCGTCACCTGCCGGGCGTGCGGCAGGTCCGCGCGGAACCGCTCGGCCAGGGCCAGGGCGCTGCGGTGCCGCGGGCTGAGGTCCGCCACGTAAGCCTCGTGGCACTGCAACTCCTCAATCAGCATGCCTTCGCGCAGCGCGCCCTCGCTGATCACCATTTCGCGGGCGCCCAGCACCGTCAGGGCCGTATGCAGCACCGCCGCCGCCGCCACGATGATGCGGGCCCGCTTGGCAAAGGCAGGAATGCGGGCCCGCTCTTCCTCGTTCAGCCGGCGCAGGTCGCCGAGCAGGCCGCCCAGTTCGTCCAGCGTCAGGCGCAGGCCGTTGATGCCGGCCGGGTCCTGCCCCCCTCCCTTGGCCTGCGCCACCGCTGTTGCCAGGTCGCCGGCCGTGCCGCTGGACAGGAACACCCGCGTCTGCGGCCCGGCGCCAAAGCGCTCCCGGTAAGGCTCCAGCGCGCCCTGCAGGTAAGCCACCAGCGCCCGGTATTCCGACTTGCTGGGAGGGTCGCGGTGCAGGAAGCGGTCCTGCATCCGGATGCCGCCCAGCGGCAGGCTGACCACGTCCTGCACCTCGGCTGGGCCGCCGCGGATGATCTCCAGGCTGCCGCCACCCAGGTCCAGCAGCAGGTTGTCGGCGCCAAATTCCACCGAGTGGGCCGCGCCCAGATAGGTGAGCCGGCCTTCGCGCTCGCCGCTGATGATCACCGGATACACCCCGGTCTGCTGCCGCATCCGCTCGGCCACCTCGGGGCCGTTGGGGGCTTCACGCAGCGCCGAGGTGGCATAGACGCGCACGCTGGGCACTTCCAAGGAAACCGCCAGCTCGCGGAAGCGCAGCAGGGCGTCACGCAGCCGCTCCTCGCCTTCCAGCGTCATATTGCCGCTTTCGTCCAGGCATTCGCCCAGCCGGGTACGCACCTTCAGGGCGTCCAGCACCCGGTAGTGCCCCCCCTGGGCCTCGGCAATCAGGAGGTGGGTGGAGTTGGTTCCGACGTCGGCCACGGCAACGCGCATGGGTTCAGGCTACCCCATCCGGCCTGTCCGGGCGGGCCGGCCAGTCTGCCGCGCTGGACGCCCTTTTCCGGGCCGGGCACGCGGCGGCGAGCAGGCGGGTCGGGTATGCTGGGCCCCATGCAACACACCACCAACTGGACGGACCTGTATGGCGCCGTGCATGCCTGCTTCGAGGGCCGCTGCGGCGGGCACCGCTGGCTGCTGGCACTCCCCGCCGCGGCAGACGAGGCCGCCCTGGACGCAGCGCTGGCGGCCCTGGAGGCTCTGGATGGCAAGGGCCGGACCGACCTGGTGGTGTTCAGCGACCCGGCCGCCGTGGACGCAGCCGCCCAAGAGCTGAACCCGCGCGGCATCCTGCTGCTGGAAACTGGGCCGGAGCCCGGCTGGACCTCCGGCGACGAGTGGGCCGGGCGGCCGCTGCGGCGGAGTTCCGCCGCCGGCGCTCAGGCAGCGCTGGAAAGCTGGATGGACACCGTTCCGCACGGCCGCTGAACCGAAGAGCCGGCGCCAGCTCGCTTTTGCGCGGCCGGGAGCGCGGCATACTGCGGCGTGTGAGTACGCCCGCCCCGGTCCGCCACCTGTATGTCCATGTGCCGTTTTGCCCCAGTATCTGTCCCTACTGTGATTTTCATGTGCTGACCCGCCAAAACGGGCTGGTTGATGCGTATCTGGCGCAGCTGGACCGCGAGGCCGAGCAGCTGGCCGCCCGTTACCCGGTGGACCTGGACACGGTGTATCTGGGCGGCGGCACCCCCAGTTTCCTGCGGGACGCCGAGCTGGCGGCACTGGTGGGGAGTGTGCAGCGGCACCTCGGCTGGGGCCGCAAAGAAAACACCCTGGAAATCAACCCCGGCACCGTCAGTGCGGCGCGGGCGGCCCACTGGCGCGCGCTGGGCTTTGACCGGGCCAGCGTGGGCGTGCAGAGCCTGGACGACCCCACCCTGCTGTTTCTGGGCCGGCGGCACTCGGCGGCGCAGGCCCGCTCCGCCGTGGAGCAGCTGCTGGCGCAGGACTTCCGGGTCAGCGGTGACCTGATCACGGCGGTGGCCGGGCAGCCGCTGGAGGCCGATATCCGCGGGCTGCACGAGCTGGGGGTGGGACACATCAGCGCCTATACCCTCACCATCGAACCCGGCACCGAATTTGCCCGCCGGGGCGTGACCGTCAGCGAGGGCGACGAGCGGCGCGGCTTTGAGGTCACGGCCGCCCTGCTGGCCGACCTGGGCTATGAACGCTACGAGATCAGCAACTATGCCCGCCCCGGGCAGCAGTCACAGCACAACCTCTCCTACTGGCACACCCAGCACTACCTGGGCCTGGGCCCGGGAGCGGCGGGGCACTATCCGGCGGCGGCGCCGGCCGTGTCCATGCGGCGCACCAATCCCCATCTCCACGAGTGGCTGGCCGGAGAGACCGGCGAGGCCGAAGCGGTGCTGCCCTTCGACTGGGTGACGGACGCCCTGTTCATGGGACTGCGGCTGCGGGAAGGGGTGGACCTGAGCGACCTCTCGCGGCGCAGCGGGGTAGACGTGGCCCGTGCCTACGCCCCGGCCATCCGCAGCAACCTGGCCCGTGGACTGCTGGAACAGCGGGGCGAACGGCTGCGGGCCACCGAGGCGGGCTGGTGGATTCTGAACAGTGTCATCACCGATTTTCTGGAACTGGACCTGGCGCGGGCCTGAGGCGAGGCTGCCCCGGCCCGCCTGACCCGGTCTGCCCAGAGCCAGCGCCTGCCGGGTTCCGCCACCAGCACAGTTGCCCCGGCCACCGGCGCGTTACACTCGCCCCTGTGACGTCCACGCCGCCTTCCGCCCGCCCTGAAGCTGCCAGCGCCGAACTGTTTGATCTGCCCGGCGGCCTGACCCTGGCGGCCCAGCCCCGGGCCGGCGCCGCGTTTACCGTTAGCCTGCGTCTGCCCTGGGGCAGCGCCCACGACCCGCTGGGCCTGGAAGGCACCGCCGGCATCCTGGAAGAATGGCTGGGCAAAGGGGCCGGAGGCCGGGACGCCCGCGCGCTGGCCGACGCGTTCGACGCATTAGGCCTGCGGCGCGGAGGCGGCGTGGGCGCCGAGGCCACCCGCCTGAGCGTCAGCGGCCTGAAAGCCGACCTGCCAGCCGCACTGGCCCTGCTGGCCGACGTGGTGCAGCGCCCCAGCCTGCAGGACGCCGAGGTGCCGGTGCTGGCCGACCTGGCCCGGCAGGACCTCGAAAGCCTGCAGGACACCCCCGAAGAGCGCCTGGCACTGGTGCAGCGCGCCCGGGTGTTCGGCGGGGCGAGCCGGTCGCGGGCCGGCGGCCTGCTGGCCGGCTACGGTCATCCGGTCAGCGGCACCCGCGCCGGCCTGAGCGCCGTGACCGCCCAGACGCTGCGGGCCGCGCACGCCCGCTGGGGCGCCCAGGGCAGCCTGCTGGCCGTGGTGGCCGACCTCAGCCCCGCCGAAATCCGCGCGCAGGTCGAGGACACTTTTGGCGGCTGGGGCCCCGGCGCCGCGCCCGAAACGGTCGAGCCGCACTTTCACGCCGGCGTGCGGGTGCACCTGCCGCATCCCGGCAGCGAACAGACCCACCTCAGCCTCAGCTGGCCGGCGCCGGCGGCGGGGCACCCCGACTATCTGCCCAGCCAGCTGGCCCTGACGGCTTTCTCGGGCGGCAGCGCCAGCCGGCTGTTTCATGCGGTACGTGAGGAGCGGGGGCTGGCCTACGCCGCTTTTGCCTCAGCGCTGCTGCTGGGCTCGCAGGGCTTCTGGAAACTGGGGGCGGCCAGCACACCGGCCCGCGCCCAGGAAACGCTGGACGTGCTGCTGGACGAAACCGAGCGGCTGCGCGCCGGCATCAGCGAGCGGGAGTTCGAGCGGGCCCGCCGCGGCCTGCTGACCGGTCTGGCCTTCTCGGAAGAGAGCCTGCGGGCGCGGGCGGGCGCCATGCTGCGCGACCTGGTGCTGCTGGGCCGGCTGCGCGAACCCGGCGAACTGCAGGCCCAGCTGCGGGCGCTGACGCTGGAACAGGTCAACAGTTTCCTGGCCGTCATGCCCAGCCCGCTGCCACAGGCGGCCCTGGTCACACTGGGCAGCGCCGAGGTGCAGCCCGGCCGTCAGGAGCTGAGCGCATGAGCGGGCAAAGAAGGCCGGCCCACACACAAACATTGCCCCCGCACCAGTCACCGGGGGCGGGGGGCCGCCGGCTGCGGCTGGGTCAGCTGCCGAATGGACTGCGCCTGCTGACCGAGAGTGACCCGCAGGCCTCCACGGTGGCAGCCGGCTTTTTCATCGCCAGTGGGGCGCGCCATGACCGCCCGGAGGGGCAGGGCGCTGCGCACTTTCTGGAACATCTGCTGTTCAAAGGCTCGGAGCGGGTAAGCGCCGACGAGCTGAACGAGCGGCTCGACTGGCTGGGCGGCGCCCACAACGCTTTTACCGCTCAGGAACAGACCGTCTACCACATTGCCGGGCTGCCGGAAGACCTGCCGCAGCTGCTGGATACCCTGCGCGAACTGCTGGACCCGGCCCTGCGCGAGGCCGACATCGAAGCCGAACGCGGCGTGATTCTGGAAGAAATCGCCATGTACGCCTCGCAACCGGGCGTGCGGGTGCAGGAAGCCATGCAGGCCGAGTTCTGGGGCACGCATCCGCTGGGCCAGAGCATCCTGGGCACTCCCGGCAGCGTGGGTGCGCTGGACCGGGCCGCGCTGCGGGCACAGTTGCAGCGGGCCTATACCCCGCAGTCGGTGCTGCTGGTGGTCACCGGCGCGCTGGATGAAACCGAAGTCTGGGCCTGGGCCGAGCGCGAGCTGGCCCGCTGGCCCTGGCAGGGGAAGCCCCTTCCCGCCGCGCCGCACCCTGTCACGCCCAGCCGGCAGGTGCGGCAGCTCAGCTGGGCCGGGCTGGAGCGGGCGCAGGGCGTCTTTGCCTGGCCGGGGCTGCCGGCCGGACACCCCCTGCGGAACGCCGCCACCGTGCTGGCCGAACTGGCCGGCGGCGAGAACAGCCGGCTGTACTGGGCCCTGCTGGACCGTGGCCTGGCCGACGGCGCCGACCTGAGCCACCTGGAATTTCAGGAGTGCGGCAGCTTCGAGGGTGGCTTCTCCTGTGACCCCGACCGGGTAGAGACGGTCTCGCGGCTGTTTCTGGACACCGTCTCGGGCCTGCACCGCTCGCCGCCGACCCCGGCCGAAGTTCAGGGTGCCGCACGGCGTCTGGCCGCCGAAACGGGTCTGGACGCCGATACCCCGGCCGAGCGGCTGTTCGTGCTGGGCCTGGAAAATCTCTACGCGGCGCCGGGCCAGCTGCCCGTGACCCCCGAGACCATCAGCGCCGACTTCCGGGCGGTGACGCCGGAGCAGGTTAGCGCGGTTCTCAGGGCCTGCTCATTGCGCGAGCCGACCGGTGCCCTACTCCTGCCGGCACCCTGACGCCTTTTTACGCTGGAGGGCGCTCCTGAGCTGACAGCTGACTGACAGGCACTTGTGGTGCTTGTGAGATTGATGTAAGGTTAAGGCGCCTAAATCACCAGGGTCTATCTAGCCCATGCGCAGTTTTTCCGAACAACTGCTCAGGGGGACTCTTTCTCTGTGGCTGTTTGGCAGCCCGTGCCGTTTATCCGGCCCGGCTGCCCTGCCCACCCACCAAGGAGCCTTCCATGAAACGTACTTTGCCTGCTCTTCTTGGCCTCAGCCTGCTGCTGGCCTCATGCAATCAGCCCAGTGCCCCCCAGACCGGCGGCAACAACTCGCTGAGCCCCGACCTGAAGTCCGACACCACCCGCCAGGCCCCCGCTGCGGTCACGCTGGGCCAGACCTACAGCGGCGTGATTGCCGGCCAGGACCGCGACTCCGACTATTACGCGTTCGACGCCGCCGCAGGCGACCAGCTGCGCGTCAGTGTCAAGGCATCGGCCGGCAGCACCCTGGACCCGTATATCCGGCTGTACTGGGTAAACAAAGACGGCTGGAAGATGCTGGAGAAGGATGACGACAACAGCTACGCTCCTGGCAACAAAGCCAAAGACGCCCAGATCCTCTTCAACGCCGATCAGGCCGGCCGCTACGTGGTGGAAGTGACCAGCTTCAAGCTGGCCAACGACCACAAAGCCACCGACAACGATCCCCGTAACCAGTACACCTTCACGCTGAGCCGGCGCTGAACCTCCAAGGAGCTGACATGAACCGAATCAAAGCCATTACCCTGTTGTCCGGCGCCCTGTTTCTGGGTGCCTGTGGTCAGAACCCGGCGGCGCCGGCCACTCCTGGCGGCCAGCCTGCCCAGAGCAGCGGCGGGCAGACGGCCACCTCGCTGGGCATTTTGCCCAAGTCCAGCCCCTCGGGCCGCTGGTTTATCGAGCTGCAAGGCGAGCCCGGCGGCCTGAGTGCCCAGAGCCTGAGCGCCCAGCAGCAGAGCGTGCGATTGGAAGCCCAGCGGGCCGGCATCCAGTACCAGGAAGTCGCCAGCTTCCAGACCCTCTTTAACGGGTTCTCGGTAGAAGTCGCCGACCAGGAAGTGGGCAAGTTCAGCCGTCTGCGCGGCGTGAAGGCCATTTACCCGGTGGACATCATCGAGCAGCCGAAACTGGAAAACGCCAGCGCCTCGCCTGAAATGTTCAGCGCAGTGGGCATGACCGGCGCCGACATTGCCCAGAATGAACTGGGCCTGACCGGTAAGGGCATCAAGGTCGGCGTGATTGACACCGGCATTGACAACGAGCACCCTGCTTTCGCCGGCCGCATCGTGGCGCAGTACGACTTCGTGGGCGACGATTACGACGCTTCTACCGCCAAGGGTCACCCCATTCCCCAGCCTGACCCCATTGCCGACGACTGCGGCGGGCACGGCTCGCACGTGGCCGGCATCATCGGCGGCAACGACCCGGCCAAGGGCTTCAAGGGCGTGGCGCCGGAAGTCTCGTTCGGCTCCTACCGGGTGTTCGGCTGCAACGGCTCCACCACCGGCGACATCATGCTGCAGGCCATGGAACGCGCCGCGCAGGACGGCATGAACGTGGTGAACATGAGCATCGGCTCCTCGTTCCAGTGGGCCGAGTACCCCACCGCCAAGGCCGCCGACCGCCTGGTCAAGCGCGGCGTCGTGGTGACTGTCTCGGCCGGCAACAGCGGCACCGACGGCCAGTTCGCCACCGGCGCGCCCTCGCTGGGCGAAAAGGTCATCTCGGTGGCCGCAGTAGACAACGCTCAGATCAGCCTCAAGAGCTTTACCGTCAGCACCGACGGCCAGACCCGCAGCGTCGGCTATATGGCCGGCAGCCCCAGCGCCGACCCGGAAACCGGCAAGGCCCTGCCGGTGGTGGTGGCCGACCCCCTTCTCGCCTGCAACGTGAACGGCGGCAGCCCCTTTGTCAAGAACCAGTTCAGCGGCAAGGCAGTGCTGATTCAGCGCGGCAGCTGCAACTTTGCCGAGAAGGCCAAGAACGTGGCCGAAGCTGGGGCCAGCGCGGTCCTGATGTTCAACAACGCTCCGGGCTACATCTCGCCCAGCCTGGGTGACGCCAAGATCAACGTGCCGTTCGCTTCTTTCCTGCAGGAAGAAGGCGAAGCCATCAAGGCCGCGGTGGCGGCAGGCAAGCCCGTGACCGTCAGCTTCAATGCCGGCGAACAGCGCTTCAAGAACCCCACCGGCGGCAGCATCTCCAGCTTCTCCTCCTACGGCATGGGCCCCGACCTGGACCTCAAGCCCGAAATCTCGGCGCCCGGCGGCAACATCTACTCGGCGGTGCCGCTGGACCCCAGCAACACCGGCTATGAACCCGGCGGCTACGGCGTCAAGAGCGGCACCTCGATGGCGGCCCCGCACGTGGCCGGCGCCGCTGCCCTGCTGCTGCAAGGCCACCGCGACTGGACCCCCGAAGACATCAAGACCCGCATGATGAACACCGCCAGCACCCGCTGGTTCTTCAAGGACAGCAAACCGGTCGAAGGCACCCCGGTCTACACCCAGCTGCAGGGCGCCGGCATGGTGGATATTCCTGCCGCCTACGCCAGCACCGTGGTCGCCACTCCCGCCAAGCTGTCGCTGGGCGAGAGCGAAGGCATGCCCACCCACAGCAAAGTGGTGCTGCTGACCAACCACGGCGACAAGGCCCAGACCTTTACCGTGCAGCACGTGCCGGCGCTGAGCATCACCGGCAGCACCTACTCGCCCAAGCCCGACGCCGCTGGCCGCGCCAGCATGAGCGTGAACGGTCAGAGCGTGGACCTGGACGCCCAGGGACAGGGTGGCCTGCAGGTGACGGTGCCGGCCGGCGGTCAGGTGGAGCTGAACGTGAAGATCACCGCGCCCACCGCTCTGGCGGCCAAGGCCGACTACGCGCAGTACGGCGGTTATCTGGTGGCCCGCGGCCAGAGCGAAACGGTGTCGGTGCCTTACGGCGGCTTCCAGGGTGATTACCAGAAGCTGGACGCCATGGGCCCGGTGTACTTCGTCTCGGGCGGCAAGGCCACCGAACATGAATTCCCCGCGCTGTACGACCCGGCCCGCGACATGGTGTATTTCGGCGGTGACAAACCCGAGCAGATGCCCGATTACACCTTCCTCACCTTTGACCGCACGGTGGGACAGCGCGGCCTGAAGGTGCTGGACGCCCCCACCCTGTGGGTGCACTTCAACCACCAGGCGCAGAAAGTCATCATGGAAGCGGTGGACGCCAGCGGCGCCGCGCACGAGGTGGAAACCTTCCCCTTCGTGGGCCGCGACAAGTCCAACATCTATCAGGTCGGCACCGATGACCGCCCCTGGAGCGATTATGTCTGGGACGGCACCTACGCCGACGGCAGCCAGGCTCCGGCCGGACAGTACCAGCTGCGCCTGCGGGTGCTCAAAGCCCTGGGCGACGAAAACAACTCGGCCCACTGGGAGAACTACACCTCGCCCGCCTTCAAGATCGTGCGTGGCACGCCCTCTATCGACTGAGCCAGTTTCTCCAGCTTTCCGCAAACCGGGAAAGCTGGAGCCACACAGCAACGTCGGTCCCCTTCCCCGCGCCCGGAAGGGGGCTTTTTCGTTGGGGGCATTGCCTGGAGCGCTGTACCCCCGCGCCTTAACCCCGCGCCGGTACAATTGAGGCTGCATGTTGTGGAATAGCCCCCTCCTGATGCTGCGCCTGCTGACGCTGCTGGTCCTAAGTGAAGCAGCGCACTTCGGGTTTTTCGTGACTACGCTGCCGCTGCGCGCCGGCGAACTGGGGCTGAACGCCGCCCTAATCGGCACCCTGATGGGCGGGCACTACCTGGCCGACGCTGTCAGCAAGGGGCCGATGGGGTATCTGGCCGGTCACTGGGGCGCTGGCCGGCTGGTCACACTGGCAGCGCTGGCCGGGCTGCTGACCATGACCGCGACCCAGCTGGCTGCTCAGGGCATTCTCGGCGCACTGACCTATCCGGCGCTGTTCGCGCTGGCCACCCTCTGGGGGGTGCTGTACGGGTCGCTCTGGCCGGTGGTGATGGGTTATTCACAGCTGCTGGCCCAGCCTGGCCATACCTCTCAGGCGCTGGCCCTGACCTCGCTGGCAGTGGCGCCGGGGTTGGCGGTCGGCGTGGGCGTGCTGGGCCCGCTGATGCAGCGCAGCCCTGAGCTGGGCATGAATGTGCTGCTGGGATTGCAGGGGCTGGCGCTGCTGCTGGCGCTGTCGCTGGTAGGCCTGAAACCGGCCCCGCAGACCGGCACCCGCGCCGCTTCGCTGGGTGAACTGCGGCAGCAGTGGGGCGGGGTGGCGCTGCTGCTGCCGGCCGCCCTGGCCCAGACGCTGGCACCGGGACTGCTGGTAACGCTGCTGTTTCCGCTGCTGCATCAGATGGGCCTCGGCATCATGGACCTGGCCTGGCCGGCGCTGGGGCTGCTGGCCGGGCTGGGCCTGTCCCTGTGGCTGGCCGGCCGACTGGCCGAGCGCTCCTCACCGCGCCGCGCGCTGTTGCCGGGGCTGCTGGCACTGGCCGTCACCTACGCGGTCATGGCCTGGCCGCATCCCGAGCAGCGCCTGTGGCTGGGGTTGCCACTGCTGGGACTGGGCTACGGCTCTTTCCTGACCGGCTGGAACGGCCTGGTGGGCCGGGTGCTGCCGCAGGGTCAGCGGATGGTCGGCTGGGGCGCCATCATGACGGTCGAAGCCCTGGGATACGCGGCCGGCCCGGTGCTGGGCGGGCTAATGTGGACCCATTTCGGCCACACCGGCGTATTTGCGACCGGTACCGCCGTCTTTGTGCTGGCCTTGCTGTACTACCTCTTTGCGGCCGGCCCGGAGCAACTGGCCCGGGCTGCAGCGGCCGTCACAGCCGCTGGCCGCGATCAGGCCGAGTCTGCCGCGCCGTAAGCCCGGGCGCGCACTTCCTCCCAGCTTTCCGGACCACCCAGCCGGAACGGTTCACGCTGCAGGTCAGTGGTGATTTCCGGGCCGTTCGCCGCCAGATACAGGTTGATCTCGCTGCGAATACCGAATCCCCGCTCACGCGGGTAGACGCCCGGTTCGACCGTCACGCCCAGACCTGGTGTCAGGCGGCGGGTGTCGTGCGTTTCGTAGTCGTCCAGGTTGGCCCCGGCGCCGTGCAGATCGGTCCCGAGGTCATGGCCCAGGCGGTGCAGCAGATACGGCGCCCAGGTCTCGCCCATCGCTTCACGGGCGCGGCGGTCGGCTTCCCAGCCCTGCACCTGCGGCCAGCGGCTTTGTAGCAGTTCCACGGCAGCGTCGCGTCCCGAACGCACCGCTGCCCAGGCGTCCAGATACTCGGCGGTGGGTTCACCGGCGTAGCCCACCCAGGTCACGTCGCTGTAGGGCCGGCCCTCTTCGGCGCACCACAGGTCAATCAGCACGCACTGGCCCAGTTGCAGCGCCGCATTCACCTCGCCTTCCGGCTGGTAGTGCGGGTCGGCCGCATTGGCCCCGAAGGACACGTTCACCTCGTGCCCCCAGTGCATCCCGGCAGCTGCAATGTGCTGATGAATCACCGCCTGCGCGTCCAGCTCGGTGACCGTTTTTCCTGCCTGCAAGCGTTCATGCAGCAGCCGGAAAGCCGCGTCCTTGGCTTCCATCAGCACGGCGGCGGCGCGGCGGTGGGCACTGAGATCGTCTTCCGACCAGCGCAGAAAAGTCTGCAACAGGTCGGCGCTACTCTGCACCTCGGCGCCGGCCAACCGCACCCGCTCCAGCGTGCCGGCGTCCACCCGGCTCACATATGGCACCGCGCCCTGCGGGCTGTACTCCATCGCAATGACCTTGCCGCCTACCACGGCGGCCAGCAGGTCTTCCAGCTCAGTGTAGGACCCAAAAGCCCGGTAGTCAGTGTCCCAGTCAGCCGTAATTCGCCGCCAGGTGCCTTCCTCGATGTGATTATGCAGCACCAGCGCGCGGCCCTCGCGCGGCACCCACACGAAAAAGCGCCGCGTCAGGTGCGCGGCGGCCGGCAGGTTCAGCACCCGCCACGCCTGCGGGTTGAGGCCCTGAAAGTCGTAAAGCAGCCAGCCGTCCAGGCCAGCGCCGGCGTCGGAATGAAGGGCAGCGCGAATCTCAGCAAGAGGATCGGTCATCCTCCAAGTCTAATTCCCTCCAAGTTTAATTCCCGGCCACCCCGCTCCCTTCTCTACCCTGCCTACTGCCCTGCTCTTTGCCTCAGCGCCGCTGCCGGCCCGCTCGCCACACGCCCCAGCCGATCACCGGCTGAAGCGGCAGTCGGGCCCAGCTGACCCACTCAGGCAGCGGCCGGTAATCCTTGGCATTGAGCGCCATATGGATGTTGGCGGGATACACCGCCGCCAGCAGCGCCAGCAGGCCGCTCCGGGCCGCCGGGCGGGTAGCGGGGTGCAGCATGCCCAGGCCGCCGGCAATTTCTGCGGCGCCGCTGATTAGGGTGGCCTGCCGGGGCGTCATACCGACGACCGGCAGATCCTGCAACCCCGGCGGTACGATCCGGTCAAAAGGTTCGGGGTGGGTGAAATGCCGAATGCCGATGGCGATAAAAGCGCCCGCCACCAGCAAGGTGGCCGCGTCGGGCCGGCGAAGTTCCTGAGACTGGGTCATGCCTCAGTCTAGACCTGCGGGACAGGGCAGAGGCGAATCTTTCCCGACTGACGGAAGCTCAGACAGGCAACCGCTACACTACGCAGCATGGCAAATATGGATTTTGATCTGATCGTGATCGGTGCCGGTCCTGGTGGCTATCACGCGGCTATTCGGGCGGGGCAGCTGGGCCTGAAGACCGCCATCGTGGAGCGGGACAAGGTCGGGGGCGTGTGCCTCAACATCGGCTGCATTCCCACCAAGGCGCTGCTGCACGCCGCCGAGGTCAAGGCTGAGAGCCGGCATGCCAGCGACTTTGGGCTGAATTTTGGCGAGCCTACCCTGGACATCTCCAAGCTGAACGGCTGGAAAGACGGCATCGTCAACCGCCTGACCGGCGGCGTCGGCAGCCTGCTCAAGGCCAACAAGGTCACGGTGCTAAACGGGCAGGCCAGCTTCGTGGACGACCATACCGTGGATGTGGGCGGCCAGAAGTACACCGCCGGCCACTTCATCATTGCCACCGGCTCGGAGCCGGCCCGGCTGCCGGGCATCGAGGTGGACCAGGAAGTGATCGTGGATTCCACTGGCGCCCTGGTGATGCCTGACCCCGTTCCAGCGCGGATGCTGTGCATTGGCGGCGGCGTGATCGGCTTCGAATTCGCGCAGGTCTACAATAACCTGGGCAGCCAGGTGAAGATCATCGAATTCATG